>DASVGZ010000001.1:0-5265 GCA_036379275.1 Acidiphilium sp.
GCCCGAAGCGCAGTCGCCGTCACGTCACGGTTCGTCACCATGCACGGAGCGCCCGTCCATATCGGCGATCCGGCCTCAATCGGCATCGCCGATGTCGGGCACCCGGATTTCGGCGATGCAATCGACTTCGCTCCCGGCGACGTGCCGGTGTTCTGGGCCTGCGGCGTGACCAGCCAGGTCGCACTCGAACAGGCCCGGTTGCCTTTCGCGATTACCCATGCGCCGGGCTGTATGCTCGTCACCGACCTGCCCGAGCAATTCGAGATCGCCGCACCCGGCCCGCACACTCCGGAGACTCCTCAGTGACCGAAACGGCTGCAAAAGTGAACGAGACGGATACGAACTGGCGCTTCTGGATCGACCGTGGCGGTACCTTTACCGACCTGATCGGCATGGCAGCGGATGGCCGTCTCGTCACCCGCAAACTGCTCAGCGAAAATCCCGAACGCTACGAGGACGCGGCGATCGCCGGAATCAAGGACGTACTCGGCGTTCCGCTGAGCGAACCTGTGCCGTCCGAACGGATCCATTCGGTCCGGATGGGCACCACGGTCGCGACCAATGCGCTGCTCGAACGCAAGGGCACGCGCACCGCCCTCGTCATCAACCGGGGGCTTGGCGACGTACTGCGCATCGGCAGTCAGGCGCGCCCCCGGTTGTTCGATCTCGCGATCGTCCTTCCCTCGATGCTTTATGAGACGGTGATCGAAGTCGACGGCCGGATCGGCGTGGATGGCATCGAAACCGCTCCGCTCGATGAGAAAGCCGTTCGCACCGCCCTGCTTGCCGCGAAATCCGACGGTGTCGAAGCTGTCGCGATCGCCCTGATGCACGGCTGGAAGAGCCCGGCCCATGAGCAGCGCATCGCCGCAATCGCGCGGGAAGCCGGGTTCACCCAGATCTCGACGAGCCACGCCGTCAGCCCGCTGCTCCGGCTGGTGCCGCGCGGCGACACCACGGTGGTCGATGCCTATCTTTCGCCAATCCTGCGGCGGTACGTCGACCGGGTGGCGAGGGCGCTCGATGGCGCCAGACTCTATTTCATGCAGTCTCACGGCGGGCTTGCCGAAGCCTCAAGTTTCGAAGGCAAGGATGCGATCCTGTCAGGCCCGGCCGGCGGAATCGTCGGCGCGGCACGTTCGGCCGAAGCAGCCGGATTCGAACGAATCATCGGCTTCGACATGGGCGGTACCTCGACCGATGTCGCGCTCTACGACGGTGCGTTCGAACGCAGCTTCGATACCGAAATCGCAGGTACGCGAGTGCGGGTGCCGATGATGGCGATTAACACGGTTGCCGCCGGCGGTGGCTCGATCCTGCATTTCGATGGCGCACGGTTCCGCGTCGGCCCCGATTCCGCCGGCGCCAATCCCGGCCCCGCCTGCTACCGGAGAGGCGGTCCACTCACGGTCACCGATGCCAATCTCTGCCTTGGCAAGATCCAGCCCGCCCATTTCCCGGCTGTATTCGGCCCGGACGGCGACCAGTCGCTCGACGCGGAAATCGTCCGGGAACGGTTCAGCGCCGTTGCACGGGAAGTCGCGCGCACAACCGGAATCACCCGCAGCGCGGAGGAAATCGCCGAAGGCTTCCTCGATATCGCGATTGCCAACATGGTCAAGGCGATCAAGCAGATATCGGTCCAGAAAGGCCGCGATCCGCAGCGCTTCGCTCTCGCCTGCTTCGGCGGCGCCGGTGGCCAGCACGCCTGTCTGGTCGCCGAAGCGCTCGATATGGATTCGGTCTTCATCCACAAATTCGCGGGCGTTCTTTCCGCCTTCGGCATGGGCCTCGCCGATCTCGGCACCGTGCGTCAACGTGCGATCGAACGAGCGCTCACGACCGCCGATACCGAGATCGCAACCGCGATCGAGCAACTTTCAGACGAAACCCGCACTGTCCTGATCGGTCAGGGTGGCGATGCCGGGGCCATCCGCACCGCGGCTCAGCTTCATCTGCGCTACGAGGCCACCGAGGCGATCCTGCCGATTGCCGCCGATGCGCCCGACCGTGAAGCCGCCTTCACGACAGCCCACGAAGCCCGGTTCGGCTTCGCGATTCCGGGACGGCCGATCATCGTCGATGCGGTATCGGTCGAAGCGACCTCACCGGGTGAGACCGTCGAAGAACGCACGCCGCCGCATCGCGATGCTGCCCTTGCCCCGATCGATACCGTGTCGATCTGGAGCCGGGGCGAGGCGCACCGCGCCTGCGTCTACGACCGCACCGATCTGCGCCCCGGCGATTCGATTCCCGGACCGGCGATGATCTGCGATGCCAACGCAACCACGATCGTCGAACCGGGCTGGGTCGCGGAAATCGCCCCGCCCGACAACCTGATCCTGCGCCGCCGCGCCGAAGCGCGCCGCCGCACGCCCGATGCGGATGCCCCCCCCGATCCGGTTCTGCTCGAACTGTTCAACAACCTGTTCATGAGCGTCGCCGAGCAGGCCGGAGCCGTATTGCAGAACACGGCGCAGAGCGTGAACATCCGCGAGCGTCTCGATTTCTCCTGTGCGGTCTTCGACTCCGCCGGCCGACTGGTCGCGAACGCGCCACATGTGCCGGTCCATCTGGGCTCGATGAGCGAGAGCGTCCGCCATGTCATCCGGACCCGTGGCAATACGCTCCGACCCGGCGACGTGATCGCCCTGAACAACCCGAGCGCCGGCGGCACCCATTTGCCCGACATCACCGTGATCACGCCGGTTTTCGATGCCGGGGGCAAAGAAATCCGGTTCTTCACCGGCGCGCGTGGCCATCACGCCGATGTCGGCGGCATCACTCCGGGATCGACCCCTCCGAACGCGACCACCCTGGTCGAGGAAGGCGTGCTGATCGACGATTTCCTTCTGGTCGACCAGGGCACGTTCCGCGAGGATGCGTTTCGTGCATTGTTGCTCTCGGCGCGCTATCCGGCCCGCAGCCCGGACCAGAACATCGCCGACATCAAGGCGCAGATCGCCTCCAACCGGGCGGCGGCCAAGGGTCTCGACGCCATTGTCGTCCAGCACGGCTGGCCGCTGGTCTCCGCCTATCTGCGCCACGTGATGGACAATGCCGCCGAACATGTCCGCCGGGTGATCGACCGGATCGGCGACGGGCAGTTCATCTACCGGATGGACGATTCCAGCGTCATCGCGGTACGCGTCGCGATCGACCGGGCGGCTCGGCGGGCGACAGTCGATTTCACCGGCACCAGCCCGCAGCACAAGGGCAATTTCAATGCCCCGCGCGCGATCACCCAGGCTGCCGTGCTCTACGCATTTCGCTGTCTGGTCGGCGAGGATATTCCGCTCAACGAAGGCTGTCTCGAACCGATCGACCTGATCATCCCGGAAGGATCGTTCCTCGATCCCGCTCCTGGCGCGGCCGTCGTCGCGGGCAATACCGAAGTCAGCCAGGCGGTGTGCAACGCCGTATTCGGCGCGCTCGGTGCGGTCGCGTGCAGCCAGGCGACGATGAACAATTTCCTGTTCGGCGACGCAAAACGGCAATATTACGAAACCATCTGCGGCGGGGCCGGCGCCGGCCCGGGTTTCGCCGGCGCTTCCGCGGTCCACACTCACATGACCAACACCCGGATGACCGACCCCGAAGTGATGGAACTGAACTATCCGGTCACCGTGGAGGAATTCTCGATCCGGCGCGGTTCCGGTGGCGCCGGAGCCTCACGCGGCGGCGATGGTGCGATTCGCCGGCTCCGCTTTCATGCGCCGATGACCGCTGTCATCGTCGCCTCCCGGCGCGAGGTGCCGCCATTCGGTCTCGATGGCGGAGAAGACGGCGCAACCGGCAAGCAATGGATCGAGCGGGCCGACGGCACCCGCGAATCCCTGCCCGGCCGGGCCGAAGCAGCCATCGCTCCCGGCGATATTTTCGGCATCGCTACCCCCGGAGGAGGCGGTTACGGCCGGCGTGCCTGAACAAACCTTAATCCTCCGGTGACCTTGCAGCTTCCCTGTATTACCCTCTAACGTGGCCGCACATCACGGCCACGTTATTTTTTTCTGCATGACGGGCGTGGCCACGCTTATGACGGCCGGCAAACAGGGAGCCCGGAATGTACAATCACCGGCGAATTGGAATCCTGCTGTCAGGTTTCCTCTGCCTCGCTGCCGCGTCCTTCGCATCGCCGCGCATCGCGAATGCGGACAGTTCCGTGCCGCCCTCCACCGTGTTCCTGCGCAGCCTGCTTCCCGGCCTCGGCGAAAACGCCCGTATGCTGGAAGCATTCGGCATCGAAAGCCGGTCGGTGGATCAGAACAGCGCAACCCTTCCAGCGAGGCGCGCCGCCGTCGAAAAGCAGGCCAAACTGGCCTACGCCGATCAGGACTGGTCCAAAGCGGCCTCGCTTTACCGGAAGCGCCTCGGGCTTGGCGACACCGAACATCCATCGCTCTGGCTGGGCCTCGCCACCGCCGAATCCCGACGCCAGCAAGGCAATACCAATACCATCGAAGCCGCGGCCTTTATTGCCTACAGATTGAACCAGTCGCACGGAGCCGACCCGGTAACCGCGAAGCGCGCCCTGCTCCTGATCGCTCAGGGACTGCACCGGCAGAACGACAACCTGTCGCAGATCGAACTGCTTTCGGCGATGCAACGTGCATGGCCCGACGACAGCATCATCAAGGACAAGCTGGCCGAAGCGGCGAGAACCTTTGGCGTCCACGTCACCAAACTCACCGTCCACGCCAACAGCTTCCCGACCAGCGCCTGCATCGCGCTCAACGTCAAGCTCAGCGACGCCCCGGATTTCCACCCATCGGACTGGCTCGGCTTCTCTCCCTCGGTCAAACCGGCCTCGGTCACCACACAGGATGGAACCCTCTGCATCGGCGGTCTGCCCGCCGGCCACACGACAACGATCATCCTGCACCAGGGGCTGCCGCTTCAGGCCGGCGCCGCCCTGCCGCGAGAAGCCAGAATCCCGGTCACGATCCCGGACCGCAATCCACAGTTGATCGCCGACGTCGGGCACTATCTCATTCCCGCATCATCGCCGCCGGCAATCGGCATTTCCACCGTCAATCTCGACAAGGTCCGACTGAAGATCGTCCGCGTCGCCGAACGGTCGCTGAGCGGATTTTTCGGTAATCACCCGCTGTTCAACCCGACCGCCTACCAACAATCGCTGGGCGGCAACTATGGCAAGACGGTCTGGCAGGGCGAGGCGGAAATCCCGCAATTCGTCACCAACACGCTGATCCATTCGGTCATCGCCCTGCCGGACGTGATGAAACAGCCCGGCCTTTATGCCAT
>DASVGZ010000002.1:0-4767 GCA_036379275.1 Acidiphilium sp.
CCTTGGCTGGAGGTGTGGACTTGCGCGGTTGCTGTCTTGCGGCTGAGGCGGTCGCCTGACGCGACGCTCCGGCGTTTTTCATGCTGAACCCCGTCGAGAGAAATGATATCCGCCGCCGCGTCTACGGGAGGCGGTCAGAGACTCGAGGAAACCCAGCCACGATAACAGAAAAACGCCGATTCGGGAACCGCGCCCGCCGCCACCGCCTCTATTGCCTCAGGCAACCCCGGGTTCGGGGGAGAACAGTCCGGTCTTGCCGGGCTTGTCCTTCCATTCGTCGGCGTCCTCGGGCGGGGTGCCCTTGCGGGTGATGTTCGGCCAGAGTGCCGCGAACTCGCGGTTCTTCTCCAGCCATGCCGAAGCCTTGTCGTCCGAATCCGGCACGATCGCCTCCGCCGGGCATTCCGGCTCGCACACCCCGCAATCGATGCACTCGTCGGGGTGGATCACCAGCATGTTCTCGCCGACATAGAAGCAGTCCACCGGACACACCTCCACACAGTCCATGTATTTGCACTTGATGCAGTTTTCGGTGACCACATAGGTCATGGCTATCCTCCGGCCCCGGGTCGGGGCTGGTCAGTGGCGGTGGAACGGGGGCGGCGGTCCGCCGGACCGCTACGCCTTCGGGGGCTCGAAACGCGGAAACAGGATGTTGTTTTCCAGATGGACATGCATGATCATGTCCTCATACAGCTTGGTCAGCCCGGTGCAGAGGGCGTTCCAGGTCGCGCAGCCATCGGGCGGCACCGTCCGGCCATGGGTCAGGCGGTCGATTTCGGTGAGGGCGGCGCCATGGTCGTCGTGCTCGGCGCGCATGGTCGCGATCGCGCTGGCGGCCATGGGATCGCCGCCGCGCAGCAGCATTGGGAACAGGACGATTTCCTCGCGCTGCTGGTGAACCCGGATTTCGGCGAACAGCCGCGACAGCAGATCGCCAAGGCCGGCGGGAACCACAGCGTTGTTTTTATGGGCCGCCTCGACCTTGCGGGCGAGCTGGATCAGGGTGGGCAGTTCGCGAAGATGGGTTTCGTGATACCGGATCTTGATATGCTCGATCATGACCGGGGTTTCGGCGTCGTTCCAGGCCTGGTCGGCGGCATCGGTCCATTCGCCGAGTTCGGCGATCACCGTCGCAAGATCGAGGTTGCGCGCGGCGGCGGCTTCGGCGAGGCGCTGGTCGCCGCCGCAGCAGAAATCGACGCCGTGCTGGATGAACACGGCGGCGGCGCCGGGCATGGTCGCGGCGATATGGCCGACCGGCAGGCTGGCGAGATCGGTTCCGTTCGGTTGCGCGGTCATGAGGCGAAACTCCTTGGTCCTGGATATCCGGTTGCGGCGCGGGGGCGGTCAGGCCGCGTTCGGCGCGGGTTGGGGGCGGGGTGGCACCTGGCCCGGCAGAACGCCGTTATAGGCGGCGACGCCATGGGCGAGGCTTTTGGCGATCCGTTCGGCGAGCGCGATGAACCGGGCGGCCGCGACGGGAGAGCATTGTTCGGTGGCGGTTTGCGCCCAGAGTTCGAGCCAGCGCGAGAAATGCGGCTCGCCGACCGGCAGGGGCGCGTGAATCTGCATCGGCGTTCCGTTGTAGCGTCCGCTCATCAGGGCGACCGATGACCAGAATGCGCACATCCGGCCGAGATGCCGGTCCCAGTCCTCGATTTTTGCCTCGAAGATCGGGCCGAGCAGTTCGTCCTGCCTGATCGCGCCATAGAATGCATGGACCTGGCGCTCGATGACGGCTTCGTCGATTCCGGTTTCGGCCATCATGTGCTCCGTGAATGCCCGGCGGCGCCCGGCGGCCGGATCGGAAGGGTGATCTGAATTCGACATTTGAAATACCGATTAAAGACAGTAACCGGTATTGTCAATACCGGTTAGTCGCGCTACAGTGATCGACGATGAGGCTCACCAACTACACCGATTACGGGCTGCGGGCCCTGACGCTTCTGGCCGCCGCGCCGGACACCGTGATGTCGTCCACCACGTTGGCGGAGCGTCTTAACATATCCCGCAACCATCTGGCCAAGATTCTGCTCGACCTGGTCGCGGGCGGCTATCTGGAGAGCGTGCGCGGCGCGGGCGGCGGCGTGAGCATGACCCGTGACCCCGGAACCATCCGGATCGGCGATCTGGTCCGCTATCTCGAACGCGACCAGCCTGTGGTCGAATGTTTTCGGGCCGATGGCGGGCAGTGCTGCCTTCAGCCGCAATGCCGGCTGCGCGGGCTGCTGCGGGCCGCGGACGGCGAGTTCATCGCATCGCTGAACCGCAATACGGTGGCCGATCTGGTGCCCGCCGGTCCTGTTTTCGCATAGCTGGTCCTGTTTTCGCATAGCTGGCTCCCGGAGCCGGTTTCGAAACGGCTTTCAGAACATCTGGCTGTTGATCCGCAGCACCTTGCGACAAAGCGGGGTGTTGGCGAGCGCGCCGCCGTTGTTCTCGCACTTCACCACCTGCTGCATCAGTTCATGGGGGTGCTGGTTGTAATAGGCGCTGCCGTCATCGCCGGAGCAGCCGGCGAGCAGGGCGGTGGCAAGAATCAGCAGGAGAGCGAGCGGTTTCATCGGTCGGTCGAAATTACGGTCCGCGCAAAGATTTGCCAAGCGGTTTCAGCGGTTTATGTTCATTTGCACTTCGTTACCTTTTGCCGTATCGCAAACCGGTTCCGATCCTGATAACGCATTCGTGTTACAATCCGGAGGAGGATGGCGATGACACTGACCAGAACCAGAGCGGCGATCATGGCTGGTATTCTGCTGGCGAGCGGCGCCGGGTGCGGGGTGGCGCTCGCCAATCAGGGCCACATGGTCAGGGCGCGCAACGCCCTTTACGCCGCGCGCAGCCAACTCCTCGCGGCGCGGCATAACAAGGGCGGGCATCGGGCCGCGGCGATCCGGGCGATCGACGCCGCGATCGCCCAGGTGAATGCCGGTATCCAGGTCGGTCGATGAACTTCCGATAACCTGTTGCCCGATTACTTGTCGTCATTGGGGCGGGCGCGTATTTCTGCGCCCATGAAACACGCATCCGCCCTCATGCTTCTTGCCGCCGTCGCCCTGCCGGGCCTTGCCGTCGCCGCCCAGACTTCGGCCGAACAGCCCAAGCCGCTCGGTGTATTCAAGTCGTGGACCGCCGCGACCTATGGCTCCGGCGCGGACAAGGCGTGCTACGCCTTCGCCACCGCGAAAGCGGCGAAAGACAGCAAGGCAGTGCCGGCGATGCTGACCGTGACCGAGCGGGCCAGCTATCGCGACGAGGTTTCGCTGAGCCAGGGGGTTGCCTACTCGAAGGACGCCAAGGTGACGCTGGCGGTGGGAACGGCCAATCTGGGCTTCTTCACCAAGGGCAGCATGGCCTATGCGCTGGACAGCAAGTCGGCGGTCAGGGCGTTTCTCGCCGGAGCCTCGGTCACCGCGACGGCGACCGCCCCCCATGCGAAGCCGGTGACCGACGATTTCGGGCTCGACGGGTTTTCCGACGCCTACAAGGCGATCGTGAAAGCCTGCCCGGCGAAGTAACGGAGGCAGACATGTCAGCCGTCCTCGACCTCGACGATTCCGAACGCGCGCGCATCCTCGCCAAGGCGGCGTTGTTCGCGCCGCCCTCGCCCGTGCTCGCCGACGGGCGGCGGGAGCTGGTCGGGCTGTCGCGCGCGGAGCTTGCCGAGGCGGTGGCCGGAATCGGCGAGGCACCGTTCCGCGCCAAGCAGCTCTGGCACTGGATCTATCATCAGGGGGTGACCGATTTCGCGCTGATGGCGAATATCGCCAAACCCCTGCGCGAGACGCTGGCCGGGCATTTCGCGATCACCCGCCCGGAGATCGCCGCAGACCAGATCAGTGCGGACGAGACCCGGAAGATGCTGCTCCGCTTCCGCGACCATGAGGCGGTGGAGACGGTGTATATCCCGGATGTCACCGAGGATCGGGGGGCGGTGTGCATTTCCTCGCAGGTCGGCTGCACCCTGTCGTGCCGGTTCTGCCATACCGGTACCCAGAGGCTGACCCGCAACCTGTCGGCGGGGGAGATCGTCGGCCAGTTCATGGCGATGCGCGACGCCTATGGCGAGTGGCCGAGCCCGAAGGGCGAGACGCCGCGCCTGCTCTCGACCATCGTCCTGATGGGCATGGGCGAGCCGCTCTACAATTACGAGAATGTCGCCGCCGCGATGAAGATCGTGATGGATGGCGAGGGAATCGGTCTGTCGCGCCGGCGGATCACACTGTCCACCTCCGGCGTGGTGCCGATGATGGATCGGGCGGGCGCGGAACTCGGGGTCAATCTCGCGGTGTCGCTCCATGCGGTCAGCGACGAGGTGCGCGATGTGATCGTACCGCTCAACCGCAAATACAACATCGCCGAGCTGATCGCGGCGTGCCGGCGCTATCCGGCGGCCTCGAACGCGCGGCGGATCACCTTCGAATACGTGATGCTCAAGGGGATCAACGACAGCGAGGCCGATGCCCGCGAGCTGGTGCGGCTGATCGCCGGGATACCTGCGAAGGTGAACCTGATTCCGTTCAATCCGTGGCCCGGTTCGGTCTACGAGACATCGAGCGGCAACGCGATCCGCCGCTTCGCCGACATCGTGATGGACGCGGGCTATGCCTCGCCGGTGCGCACGCCGCGCGGGCGGGACATTCTCGCCGCCTGCGGGCAGCTCAAGTCGGCGGTTGCGCCGGCGGCGTGAGCGCAGGCGAGAGCGGGGGGCGGGCTTGACCCGGCGGCGCGATTTGGCGATATAGCGCGCGAATGCCGGGGCGC
>DASVGZ010000003.1:0-6490 GCA_036379275.1 Acidiphilium sp.
ATTCACCCAAGTTCCTGTACGGTGAATCCTATGGAACCGCACGCACCGCCGTGCTCTCCTATCTGCTGCACGAGGCCGGTGTGGACCTCAACGGGCTGACGATCCAGTCCTCGATCCTCGACTATGCACAGGCCGGCAATCCGGTCGGACTGCTGCCGACCTGGGCCACCGATGCGTGGTATCACGCAAAAGTCACGGTGCAGCCGCCGCCCGCGAACCTGCCCGCCTATGCGGACGACATGACCCGGTTTGCCGCCTCCGGTTATGCGGCGGCGCTGAAGGCATTTCCGAAAGCCGCCCCGGCAGTCGTCCGGAAGCTCAGCGCGGCGATCGGCATCGGCGAGACCACGCTGACCAGTTGGTCGCTCGACGTCGCCGCGGCGAACGATGTCGGCACCTACCAGTTTCTGCTGACCCTGCTGAAGGACAAGGGCCTGGCGCTCGGCTCCTACGACGGCCGCGCGACCGGGATCGATACCGGCATCGCGGCGCGGATCGATCCGATGTCGGGCGGCAATGACCCGACCATGACAGCGGTGAACGGCGTCTACACCGCCATGTGGAACACTTATCTCAACGACGATCTGAAGTTCACCTCGACCTCGTCCTTCACCGATCTCAACAACCAGGCCTTTCTCAACTGGGATTTTCACCATACCGATCCGACCGGCGCGCAAAAGGGGATCGATGCGAAAGGGAATGTCATTCTCTATACCGCCGGCGATCTTGCTGCGACGATGAGTCTGAATGTCGACCTGAAAGTGCTCTCGGCCAACGGTTATTACGATTCGGTGACACCGTTTTTCCAGACAGTGACCGATCTTCGCAATATGCCGGTGGACGATCCGGCGATCAGAAAAAATCTGACGATCCGCTATTATCCATCCGGCCACATGGTCTATCTGGATGGCGGGTCGCGGACGGCGCTGAAGGCGGATCTGGTCCGTCTGTATGACAGCGCGGTGGCCGATCGCGAGGCGATGGCACGCATCCTGTCTCTGGGGAAAGCCGGCCAATAGCCACCTGCTTGCGGCTTTCCGGGCGACGATGATAGTGTCGATGACGAAAACCGTTCGGGAGCACCTGGCGTGACGATTCCTGAAACACATGCTGTTAGACACATCGTTCATTTGCGAGTGAATGGTGAGGCAGTCGTCGCGGAGGTTGAGCCGCGCGTGACCTTGCTCGACTATCTGCGGGACAGGTTGCGTCTGACCGGAGCGAAAAAAGGTTGCAACGAGGGAGCGTGCGGAACCTGCACAGTGCTGATCGACGGCAAGCGGATGAATGGCTGCCTTACCCTCGTCGTTCAGTGCGAGGGATGCGAAATCATTACGATCGAGGGTATTGCCGGAGACGGCGAGTTGCATCCGGTTCAGCAGGCTTTCATCCGTCACGATGCCTTTCAGTGCGGTTATTGTACACCCGGGCAGATCCTGTCGGCGATCGCCTGCATCGCCGAAGGTCATGCCGGCAGCGAGGATGAGGTTCGGGAGTGGATGAGCGGCAATATCTGCCGTTGCGCCGCCTATCCACAAATCACCGCTTCGGTGCTCGATGCCGCGTCTGCCGGGAAGGAGCGGAACTGAGCCATGCGCAACTTCACCTACGCCGCCGCGACCGGAATCGAAGACGCCTTTGCCGCCGATGGCGCGGACATAATGCTGATTGCGGGCGGTACCGAACTTCTGAACTGGTTCAGGCTGGGTATCGCTTCTCCGGGGCATGCGATCGACATTGGCCGTCTGGAAGGACTGAACGGTATCGCGCTCCATGGCGACCGGCTTTCGATCGGCGCTCTGGCGACGCTCAATGAGATCGGCGAGCATCCGCTCGTGAAGGATCGGGCGTCGGCATTGGGGGAAGCTTGCCTGAAGGCAGCATCGGCGCAGATTCGCAACCGTGCGACCATCGGCGGGAACGTGTTGCAGAAGACCCGTTGCGCTTATTTCCGATCGGAGGCACCGCTGCCATGGGGCTGCAACAAGCGCGTGCCGGGAAGCGGTTGCGCCGCGCGCGACGGATTGAATGAACGCCATGCCATTTTTGGCTGGGCGGATTCATGTGTTGCCGTGCATCCTTCCGATCCGCTGGTTGCGCTGACTGCTCTCGATGCCGAAGTAGAGATCGCTGGAAAAAATGGCAGGCGTGTGGTGCCCGTAACGTCGTTTCATCTCACGCAGGAGGAGGCGGCAACCGGAGTGGAGAATCCGGCGGAGACCATGTTGCCTGAGACGAGACTGGAGCCGGGAGAAATCATTCTTGGTTATCATTTGCAGGTCGTGCCAGGGCAACGCTCGGCCTATGTGAAAGTGCGCGAACGGGCGAGCTATGAGTATGCGCTGGTTTCCGCGGCGGTTTCAGTGACGCTCGAAGATGGGCGGATCGTTCGGGCGAGAGTGGCGCTCGGGTCGGTGGCGCAAAAGCCATGGCGTCTTTCTGCTGTCGAGGCCCGCCTCGTCGGCGTGGTGCCGGAACGGGATATCGTGCTGCCGATCCTGAGGGAGGCGATGATCGAGGCGCGACCGCTTCGGCATAACGGTTACAAAATTACGATGGCGGCCGGGGCTGCGGCGCGGGCGATCGTCAACGCGGCCATGGGAGATGTGGCATGAGCATCGGAACAGCGAGACCGCGCATCGAGGGAACGGCTAAAGTCACCGGTGCGGCCCGATACGCCGCCGACAATTATCCTGATGACATGCTTTTCGCGACCACGGTGGGCGCATCGGTCGCGCACGGTCGAGTGGCGGCGATCGATCTGGCAGCGGCAATGAACGCGCCCGGTGTAGTGCGAGTGCTGACTGCTGGCGATATGCCTGCACTGGGCAAGATCGCGCCGCCTGCCGCGGTTCTTGAACTGCCGATGCAAGGGGACCGGATCGAATGGGAGGGGCAACCGGTCGCGCTGGTTCTGGCGGAAACCATTGAGGCTGCCGAGGAAGGTGCTTCGCTCGTGCGCGTCAGCATCGAGACCCGGCCTGCGATGGTTCCGGGCAAGGGCAGGCTGGAAACGCCACCCGATCACTTCGCGAAGGCGAGGGAGACAAAGGGCGATGTCGAAACGGGTTTTCATGAAGCGGATTTTTCTATAACCAATTGTTATTTTCAGCCAAGCCGGCATCATAACCCGATGGAAACATCGGCCACGGTGGCGTCCTGGCAAGGGGATCACCTCACTCTCTGGAATGCGGCGCAGGCCAATCTGAACGCGCCTGTCGTTCTTGCCGCCGCATTCGGAATTCCGAAGGAGAATATCCGGTCGATCTCGCCGCATACCGGTGGCGGGTTCGGGTGCAAGGGCTTTGTCTGGCCGCATGAACTGCTTGCCGCCGCCGCCGCGAAAATCATGAATCGCCCGGTCCGGCTTCAGCTCACGCGCGCGCAACAATATTCGCAGGTCGGGCATCAGCCGGAATGCCGGCAGACGATGACACTGGGCGCGAAGGCCGATGGCACGCTGACCGCGATCCGGCATGAGGCGATCAACACGACATCCGCCAGCGGGCTGCATTTCGAGGCGCCGGGCATGGCGTCCCGTGGTTATTATGCCTGCGAGAATATCGAAATCGAGCATCAGGTCGAGCATATTCATACGACGCAACCCACCCCCATGCGCGCGCCGGTCGAAGGACCGGGAAGCTGGGCGCTGGAAAGCGCCATGGATGAAATGGCGATCGCACTTGGCATCGATCCACTCGATTTTCGGTTGAAGAACTATGCTGAAACCGAGCCGGTGGATGGCAAGCCATGGTCCTCGAAGAAGCTGCGTGAGGCCTACATCGAGGCCGCCGGGGTCTATGGCTGGCGCACGCGGGCCGAACGGCCGCGTCAGGATGGTGTCTATGCCATCGGCCATGGCATGGGCACAGCCGGCATGTTCTGCGCGCGGTTTCCCGGCGCTGCGCGCGTGCGCATCCAGCGCGATGGCGGAGTGATCATCGAGGCGAGCGCGAACGATATCGGTACCGGTAATCAGACCGTCTATACGCTGGTGGCAGCCGATACACTCGGCATTTCACCCGACCGGATCGGCGTGCGATGGGGTGATACGCGCTATGTGGCGACCGGCCCGGTCTATGGAAGTTCTCACACCATGGGAACGGGAAGCGCTGTCAGGGTTGCCGTACAGGAAGCGCGCCGCAAGCTCCAGCTTTACGGTGCGAAGGCGGATGGCCCGCTGGACCTGGCGGAGTTGATGCGGCGCGCGAATGTCGAGGAAATCGTTGGCGACGGCGCCTGGGCAATGCCGGATGGTGCGCCGGCGAGCATGAACGGCAATGGCACGCCCTATGCCATGCAGACTTTCGGTGTCACCATGGTCGAGATCGGGGTGGATCGCGATCTCGGCGTGATCCGGTTGCGGCGGGCGGTCGCGCGTTATTCGGCAGGCAGGATCATCAATCCGCTCACGGCCAGAAGTCAGATGATCGGCGGAATCATCTGGGAATGGGGCAAGGCGACCATGGAAGCATCTCCGATCGAACCGGGGCACGGGCGGTTTCTTGCAAAAAACCTTTCGAACGTCGCCGTTCCCGTCAATGCCGATATCCCTTCGGCAATCGATGTCGGCTTCGTCGATGAATTCGACGAGCACGCAAGCCCGATCGGTGCGCGGGGGATCGGCGAGTTGGGCAGCACGGGAGTTGCGGCGGCAATCGCCAATGCGGTTTACGATGCGGTCGGCATCCGGGTGCGCGAGGTGCCGATTCTGCCGGCGCATATCATCGACGGTCTCGGGTAAGGTGGCTGGCGGTCAGGATGGTGCCGGCTCCGCCTCCGACCCGGTTGGTGCAAGGATTTCGGCTCTGGCGGACTGGCGCGGCGAAGCGCTGGCATGTATTCGCAAGTTCATCCACGAGGCCGATGCAGAGGTTGTCGAGGACGTAAAATGGCGAAAACCATCGAATCCCGCCGGTGTTCCCGTGTGGTCGCACGCAGGGATTCTCTGCACGGGCGAGGTCTATGCCGACAAGATCAAACTGACCTTCGCGAAGGGCGCCCGGTTGCCCGATCCATCCCGTCTTTTCAATACCGGCCTGGGCGGCGGCACAAGGCGGGCCATCGATATTCGCGATGGAGAGAAGATCGACAATGAGGCTCTTAAAGCGCTCATTCGCGCCGCGGTGAAGTTGAATACGGCGGGACGCTGAGCTTCGACTTTCGTTCGCTGCTTGACAGGCAGCGGATTTCGGATAGGGTTGCTACAGAAAACCGGCTGTTGACAGCCATCAGGCATTCGCGCCCCGTTGTCGTTCTGATCTTTCCGATCAGGACGAGCGGGGTTTTTCGTTCTGGGAGGAACGGCAGAGCCGCATGAAAAAGCGCGTCGAGATCGGGCTTCTGTTTTCGCGGAGCGGCACGTATCGGCTACCGGCGGAAAGCTGCCGGGCCGGTGCGCTTGCGGCGATCGCCGAAATCAATGGAGATGCCGAAAGTCCGGTCGAAATTGTTCCGGTCGAGCGCGATCCCGCCGCCAATATCGACCGCTACGCGCCGCTGGCCGAGGATATTTTGCGCAATACGGGGGCACGCCACATCATCGGCTGCACCACCTCGTGGAGCCGAAAGGAAGTCATCCCGGTTCTCGAAAAACATGGCGGCACGCTCTGGTATTCGGCGCCGTATGAAGGATTCGAGGCGAGCGATCATGTCGTCTATCTTCATGCCTGCCCGAACCAGCACATTCTGCCACTCATCACTTACGTTGTTCCGCGGTTCGGGGCGCGCGGCTTTCTGGTCGGCTCCAATTATATCTGGGGCTGGGAGGTCAACCGCATCGCCCGCGATCTGATCGGCGATGCCGGGGGCGCGGTGCTCGGCGAGCGTTATCTCGGACTTGGCGATGAGGATGTCGGCCGGGTGATCGCCGAATTGCGTGCGCAGCGGCCGAATTTCGTCCTCAACAATTTCGTCGGTGCGACATCCTACGCCTTCTTCAAGGCCTATGCGGCGCTGGCGCGCGAGGATGACTGGTTCCGGCCGGAGAACTGCCCGCTGATCAGTTGCAACCTGACCGAAGCCGAGTTGCCGGCGATCGGTGCCGCCGGGAACGGCCATCTTTCCGCAGGGCCGTTCTTCGACGATGCCGCCGGGAGCCGGATTGAGAGACTGCGTTCATCCTTCACGATCATGACCCATAGCGCTGTCAGGATTCTTGCCCGCCTCCTGGCTGAAGGTGGCCATTCCGATGACAGGATCGATTTTGCCGGACGATGGTTCGAGACACCGATCGGTCGCATCGCGATCGATCCGAAAACCCGGCACTGCCATCTGCCGGTGAGGATTGCCCGTATCGCCGATGGCCGGTTCGAAATCATCGAGACGTATCCAGACCTCGTTGCGCCGGACCCTTATCTTTCGCGCTATGATCCGCATACCGCGTTCGGCCGCACGAATTTGCGGGTGGTTTCATGAGAGGGCGCCGGGTTCCCAATCTCGGCGGCGCCCGCGCGATGATTCTGCATCGGCCGCATGATGTGGTCGATGC
>DASVGZ010000004.1:0-4556 GCA_036379275.1 Acidiphilium sp.
CGCACCGTGCCGCCGAGAACGGCCGTCTCGGGGATCACGTTATGGGCGCTGCCGGCGTGGAAGGTGCAGATCGAGATCACCGCCGATTCGAGCGGTGGAACCCGCCGCGCGACGATGGTCTGCAGCCCGAGTACGATCTGCGCCCCGGCGACGACCGGGTCGATCGCCTGATGTGGCCGGGCTGCGTGGCCACCCTTGCCGGTCAGCCGGATGGTGAGCATGTCGGACGCCGCGTTCACGGTTCCCGGCGAGGCCGAGACCACGCCGACCGGCAGGTTCGGGTCGTTATGCGCGCCGAACGCCGCGTCGAACGGGAAACGGTCAAGCAGCCCGTCCTCGATCATCCGCGCCGCGCCGCCGCCACCCTCCTCGGCGGGCTGGAAGATGAAATGCACCGTGCCGGAGAACCGGCGGGTCGTGGCGAGATAGCGGGCCGCCGCGAGCAGCATGGTGGTGTGACCGTCATGCCCGCAGCCGTGCATCTTGCCCGGCGTCTGCGAGCGATGGGCGAAATCGTTGGCCTCGTCCATCGGAAGCGCGTCCATGTCGGCGCGGAGTGCGATGGCGCGGTTGCCCGAGCCGCAGCGCAGGGTTCCGACCACTCCGGTGCCGCCGATTCCGGTGGCAACCTCGACGCCGAATCCGGCGAGCAACTCAGCGACACGCGCGGCGGTGCGGTGTTCCTCGTAGCCGAGTTCGGGGTGAGCATGAAAATCATGCCGCCAGGCGGTCAGTTCCGGGGTCCAGTCGTGAAGCAGCCTGTCGATTTTCATGGTGCCACCCTGTTGGAGTCTCGATAGTCGCTTACGTATTCAATTTCAGGCGGTTATGGCAAATCCGGCGCATTTTCATACGCACAATGTATAGGTCATACGTTATTGCAGCGCGTTTCGCCACGAAAGCGACGGGTCCATGTTCCGGGCAAGCAGAAAACGTCTGCGATGTCGTATCGAGCAAGGATTTTCACGATGACCAGAACCGTTCGGGCTCTCGCCCTTTTCGCCGGACTCGGCGTTATCGCGCCGGTCGCGGCCAATGCCGCCACTTTTCTGACGCCGCACGAGAAGCTGGTTCAGGAGATCAATCAGGCTTACGGAACCCGGTTCAATGTGCATGACCAGACCGGCGCTCAAGTTGCCGTGACGCAGCGGGATCCGGCGGTTCAGCACAAGAGTTGAGAGCCCGCTTCGAAACAGGATCGGGTCGGTCTGGCGAGCAATTTTATCCGAACAGACCGGATCGGATGATCCAATCTGTCCGGATATTGCTCTATGCCGCTGAACGGATCGCCGCGTTGCGGATATCGTCGTCCACCAGATCGGCGAAGTTCGCGAAATTCGCTTCGAACCGGCCGATCAGGTCGGCCGCCTGACGATCGTAGGCTGCCTTGTCCGCCCAGGCGGCGCGCGGGTCGAGCACATTCGCGGGAACGCCCTCGACGGCTTCGGGGATCATCAGCCCGAAAGCGGAATCGCGCCGGAACGCGACATTGTCCAGCGCGCCGGACAGGGCGGCGTTGAGCAGCGTTCTGGTGTGCTGGATCGACATGCGCTTGCCCGTGCCGTAGGCGCCACCGGTCCAGCCGGTATTGACCAGCCAGCAGGATACGCCGTGTTCGGCGATCAGGTCGGCGAGCAGTTTGCCGTAGATTTTGGGATGTCGCGGCAGGAACGGCTCGCCGAAGCAGGTGGAAAAGGTCGCCTGCGGCTCCTTGCCGAGGCCCTTTTCGGTTCCGGCGACCTTGGCCGTGTAGCCGGACAGGAAATGATACATCGCCTGCGAGGGGGTGAGCCGTGCGATCGGCGGCAGAACGCCGAACGCATCGGCGGTCAGCATGACGACGTTTTTCGGCTGGCCGCCGCGTCCGGACAGTTCGACATTGGGGATGAACTCGATCGGATAGCAGGACCGGGTATTCTCGGTCAGCGTCCGGTCGGAGAGATCGACGACGCCGTGCGGATCGGCGACCACGTTTTCCAGAACCGTGCCGAAGCGGTGGCTGGCCGCGAAAATCTCGGGTTCGGCCTTTGCCGAAAGGTCGATCACCTTGGCGTAGCAGCCGCCCTCGAAGTTGAACACGCCGTTCGGCCCCCAGCCGTGTTCGTCGTCGCCGATCAGTTTCCGTTCAGGATCGGAGGACAGGGTCGTCTTGCCGGTGCCGGACAGGCCGAAGAACACCGCGACATCGCCGTTTTTGCCGATATTGGCGCTGCAGTGCATCGGCATCACGCCACGCTCCGGCAGAAGCCAGTTCATCACCGTGAAGATCGATTTCTTGATCTCGCCGGCATATTTGGTGCCGGCGATGACGATCATCCGCTCCGCGAAGGAGAGCGCGATGGCCGTGCTGGTGCGCACGCCGTCGATCGCCGGATCGGCCTCAAAATCCGGCGCGTGGAGAATGACATAATCCGGCTCGAACCCGGCCAGTTCCCCCGGCTTCGGGCGGATGAACATGTTGCGGGCGAACAGGGCCTGCCAGGCATTGGTGGTGACCAGACGGACCCTGAGCCGGTTTTTCGGATCGGCGCCGGCGAACAGATCCTGGGTGAAGACCTCGCGGTTCTGCAAATAGGCCTGCACCCGGCCCTTGTACATGGCGAAATGCGCTGCCGAGAGTTTCTGGTTGACCTTGCCCCACCAGATATCCCGGTTGGTGCCGGGTTCGTCGACCACGAACTTGTCGGCGGCGGAACGGCCGGTATGAACGCCGGTCTGCACCAGAAGGCCGCCATCGGCCGACAGCTTCGCCTCGCCCCGGCGCAGGGCATGGGTGACCAGACCCGGCGGTGTCAGGTTGGCGTGAAGTTCGGCAACCCTGCGCACGCCGGTTCCGGCCAGAAAGGCGGCCTGGCGTGCCGCGAGATCATGTTTCAGGTCGTCAAAACCGTTTGTGCTCACGTCGAAACCTCTTTCCTGTGGCGTACCGGGCGTTGGAGTCTGGGCGTTGGAGTCTGGACATTGGAGTTTTCTATATGGCGGGAGTTTCGGGTTTTTCCAAACCGGAAAACGAAAATCAGCCGCCTGCTGTGAAAGCCTGACCCGGATCATCGTCAAAGCCGGGAAATTTCATGCTGGAAATCGGTATATTGGTGCAATGTATTGCGAAATTCGATCCGGAGCACGGTTTCGCCGCGCGCCAGATCGAAACCGTCCCGATCGAGGGTGACAGCCCTCCAGCCTTCGCCATTGCCGCCTCGCCGGTGGGCGATGGCATCAAGAATGGGGCCGCCGGTTTCGTTCACCGATGCTATGGCTGCTTCATTCGCCGCCCGGTCGTGCAGGGCGCCGGCCGCCGGAGCGAGTTTCGCCGGGTCGAGATCGGCGGCGCGGGCGAAACCGCCGACGAAACGGGCGGCGAGGATGTTCAGCCGGAATATGCCGAAATCGGCGAAGCCCGCGTAGGATGCGGCGTAGGGGTGGATCGCCAGATAGTGCGCCCGGTCGGCTTCAGCGTTGCTGTGCGCGGCAAGACAGGTCAGCGACAGGCGCGGATATGTCTGGGGGTTCGGATCGGGCGTTTCGCCGGCCACCATCAGGGCGCAGCGCCGATTCGAGTCGAGGGCTCGCGTGTGAGCGGCAAGTCGGGACAGCAGGAGAAGCGGCGTGCCGTCGAACCCGATCGCGGGCGTGACCAGAGCGATGATCGGCGCACCATCCAGGATCACCGCAAGGCTGCCCGAGCGCGCGGCACGCAGAAGCAGCCGCGCCTCACGGTGGATATCGCTCTCCGGTTCGCCGGAATCTTGCCCAAGGTCTTGCATTATCCACGTATTCCGGTCACGTCACGGCGAGAAAATCGCGCCTGAGCCCCTTGCGAAGCAGAAACCATGAAACATACCATCGCCCTGGTCGACGACGACCGCAACATCCTTGAAAGCGTGCAGATGACGCTGGAACAGGAAGGATTTCTGGTCCGCACCTATACCGACGGCGAATCCGCCCTTCAGGGGCTGATGGCGCGACCGGTCGATCTCGCGGTGCTCGACATCAAGATGCCCCGCATGGACGGGATGGAACTGCTTCAGCGGCTGCGCGCCCGTTCGGCGATGCCGGTGATCTTCCTCACCAGCAAGGACGACGAACTCGACGAGTTGATGGGGTTGCGACTCGGCGCTGACGATTACATCACCAAGCCGTTCAGCCAGCGGCTTCTGCTGGAGCGGATTCGCACCCTGCTGCGCCGCAATGAAACCAGCCGGGCGGAGGGTTCGGGGGCGGCGCCGGGCGGGGTGGTCTCGCGCGGCGATCTGACCCTGGACGAGACCAAGCATCAGTGCCTCTGGAAGGGGCAGGACATCCAGCTCACGGTCACCGAATTCCTGCTGGTCAAGGCGCTGGCGGTCCGGCCGGGTATGGTCAAGTCCCGTGACCAGTTGATCGACGCCGCCTATGGCGAGAACGTCTATGTCGACGACCGCACCATCGACAGCCATGTGAAGCGCCTGCGGCGGAAGTTCCGGGCGACGGATGACGAGTTCGACCAGATCGAAACGCTCTACGGCATCGGTTATCGCTACAAGGAGTCATGAGCGATTCGAAATCCCGGGGCCGGC
>DASVGZ010000005.1:0-10524 GCA_036379275.1 Acidiphilium sp.
TTTCCAGATCTGGGTTTCGGACAGATCGAGCCGGAACAGAAGAACCGCCTGGGCAAGCAGAGCGAGCATGGCGAGCCCTGAAATGCTCGCCAGAAAGGTCAGATACGACAGGCCATGACCTAACATGGTGATCAGCAACGCTGCGACCATCAACCCGATCGAGATGACGAATCCGGCGCAATAGGCAAAGGTGCTCGCCAGCATGACCTCGGGATGCGCCAGCGGATTCTCCGAATGCGTCGACATCAGAATATCCCCCTGAGATAGACGAAGACGAACACGCAAACCCAGATCGACGCCTGAAACGTCCAGAACAGCCGCAGATTGAGCAAACGCGTAACGGTTTCCGTGGTGAACCCCTTTGTCAGAACCTGAAGCATCATCACCGCGATCCAGAGCAGACCGAACAGCATGTGCAGCCCGTGGGTTGCCACCAGAATGAAAAAGGCCGACAGGAAACCGCTGCGCTCCGGCACCGCACCTTGTGCGACAAGCCGGAGAAAATCGACGCTCTCGAGCCCGACAAACACCGCTCCCAGCAGGCCGGCAATGGCGAGGCCCAGCAGAACCCCCCACCGGCTTCCGGCCTTGAGCCTGACCATTGCAAGGTTATAGGCGAGAACGCTGGCGAAGACCGCGAGCGTCTGCCAGAATGCGCCGAGCGGATGCACCACCTGCGGCGCAGCCGGACCACCCGCCGCATTGAAGCCATGGTCGAGCACGCCATAGGCCGCGAACAGCGCCGCGAAAATCAGCGCATCGCTCATCATGTACAGCCAGAACCCGAAGGTTTTGGCGGCTATCGGGTCGTGGGCCTCGTCATGGCCCGTGATCCAAAGGACCGGTTGCGCGCCACTCACAGGAAAACCTCCAGTTCGGCGATCGGCGGGCTGATATGATCGGTCATGATACCCTCGACCGAACCCGTCGTTTCCATGGCCCTGATCGTCTCGGCCGAAAACACGTGGGTGGTCTGTTTTACAAAGGATCGCAGGATCACAACACCGATGATCGCGATCAGGCTGATGCCGGCCAGCCACCAGATTCGCCAGACCATGCCGAATCCGAAGCCGAAAGCAAGCGCGCCGATCAGAACCGGAACGATCGTGTTCTTGGGCATTTCGATGTCTTCGTATGTCTCGGGCCTGATTTCCAGCAGTCCCTTGCCGCGTCGCCAGGCGGTCTCATCGAGCGCGTTGACATGCGGTGTGGCCGCGAAATTATAGAATGGCACCGGCGAATGCGTCACCCATTCCAGAGTGCGGCCGCTGCCCCAGGCATCGCTGGCAACGACGTTTTTCGCACGATCGCGAATGCTGACATAGAGCATCCTGAAAAAATAGAAACAGGATGCACAGTAGAAAAACGTACCGATTTCCTCGATGATCAGAAGCGGCATCCAGTGCGGGTTGGAGAGATAATCGAGCCGCCGGGTCATTCCCATGAAGCCCAGAGCGAACATCGCGGCAAACAACAGGAACGTGCCAAGGGCAAAACTGATAAAAGTGAGCTTGCCATTATATTCATCGAGTTTGAAGCCGAACACTTTCGGAAACCAGTAAATGATCGCGCCAAAAATCGAAAATGCGATGAGCAGCACCATGCAATGGAAATGCGCGATGACAAACACGCTGTTATGAACGGTGTAATTGATCGGCGGGATCGCCAGCATCATGCCGGTCAGGCCGCCGATCAGCAGCAGGAACACACCGCCGATCGCCCAGAGCATCGGGGTATCGAAGCGCAACCTGCCACGATAGAGCGTGAACATCCAGTTGAAGGCTTTCACGCCGGTTGGAATCCCGACCAGCATACTCGCGATACCGAAAAACCCGTTCACGTCCGGCCCTGCCCCCATGGTGAAGAAATGATGCAGCCAGACCGACCATGAGATTCCGGCGATCGCGAATGTCGCGGCCACCATCGTGATATATCCGAATATGGGACGTTCCGAAAAAGTCGGGATAATCTCGGAGATGATGCCGAATGCAGGAAGAACCAGAAAATAAACTTCAGGATGACCCCAGATCCAGAACAGGTCGGTGTAGAGCATCAGGTTGCCGCCCAGACCGGCGGTAAAGAAATGCATCCCGAGATAACGATCGCAACCGAGCAGTGCGAGCGCCACACCGAGCACCGGGAACGAGGTCAGCGCGAGGATGTTCGTGCTCAGCGCGGTCCAGGTGAAAATCGGCAATCGGAACCAGGTCATGCCGGGTGCGCGCATTTTCACGATCGTCGCGATCAGGTTGATCGCCCCGAGCGTGGTGCCGACACTGCCGATCTGGATTGCCCACATCCAGTAATCGACACCGACGCCGGGACTGTACGGAAGCTCGGTCAACGGAATCAGCCCGACCCATCCGGCTGCCGTGAAATCCCCGACAAACAGTGAAATCATGATCAGCGCCGCCCCGACCGCGGTCAGCCACAGGCTGACCGCGTTCATATAGGGATACGCCATGTCGCGCGCGCCGATCTGCAATGGAACGATAATGTTCATCAGCCCCACCAGGATCGGGGTGACCGCGAACAGAATCATGATCGTGCCGTGTGAACTGTAAATCTGATCGAAATGGAAGGGCGGCAGATAGCCATGCAGTGCCTGCAGATGTCCTGCCGAATGCGGGCCGTCCGCCATCATCTGCTGGGTGCGGATCATCACCGCATCGATGAAGCCGCGGAAAAACATCACCAGACCGATCACGATATACATCACGCCGATTTTCTTGTGATCGAGCGAGGTGACCCATTCGCGCAGGAAATAACCCCATTTCCGGTGATATGTGACAGTGGCAACGATGCCGATGCCGATCACAAGGACAAAAACGAATGCACCGATCAGGATGCCGTTAGTATACGGTATTGCCGAGAGCGTCAGCCGCCCAAGCAACGGCGTCCAGCTACCCTGGAGATGAACGAGCATGTTTCGCCTCTTGTCAATTCAACCGGGGCTGGAAGCCCCGATAATGTAGGGCGCACGGGTTCGGGCATCCCGGGCCATATGTTCGGTCAGGTCAGGCGGTATCCGGTAAATCTTGCCATGTCTGGCGGCCTCGATGACCCGCCTGAACAGATGCGGTTCCACCATGGAAAAATACGCCGGTTTCTGGTGGAGATTGATCGTCGGCTGCGCAAGGGTCTGGAACCGGGCATAGGTCAGATCTCCCTGCCCTGCCCGGGTTTTCGTCACGAAGTTCTGAAACGCTCCCGCCGGCACTACGTCGGTGCGGAATCGCATCCATGAGAAGCCGGCGCCGCTGAGATCGGATGAAAACCCTTCGTAGCTTCCGATACGGGTGGCGCGCGTGCTGTCCACGGTTCGCATCCCGGGCATTGCATCGATCATGCCGACCAGTTGGGGAATGTAAAATCCGTTCACGACACTGGTGGAGGTCAGCCGGAAGCGGATGTCGCGGCCGGAGGGAATCACCAGCCGGTCGACCATCGCGATATGCTGTTTCGGATAAATGAACAGCCATTGCCAGTCGGTTGCCACGACATCGACAGTCAGGGCGTTTCCCGTGTGCGGAACCAGCGCGCGATTCGCCAGAATGCGGGGAGCATATGGATTGACCGCATAGGTTCCCTGCACGACGACATAGGCAAGAAACCCGACGATCGCGAGCGGAACACCCCACATCGCGATTTCCAGAGGCAGCGAATGCGACCAGACGGGATCGTAAGCCGCATTGCGCGTACGGCGATAGCGCCACAGAAACAGGCAGATCATCAGCGTGGTCGGCAGGATGATGAGCATCATCACCGCGACATCGACGACCGTGATCCATGCTTCGGCTTTCGAAATCGGCCCCGCCGGATCGAACAGCCGGAACCCCCGGGACGAACAACCGCCGAGCGCGAGCAGGGCCACCCAACCGGAGAGCCGCACCACGCGCCGCGTCATTCCATTCCATCGTTCCGCCTGACGCCGCAACCGCAAGATCGAAATCTCCCATGGCCAAACAATGTCGGTCATTTAGGGCAGGCGGTTCGCCAATAAAACCTTCACATCGAAACGTTCGTTCACAAATACGAAACTTTCAAAACCGCGCGATCGCGCGTGACGATACGATGCCGACTAACAACGATCCGAATCAGGATCGTCCTGCCCGGCGTGGCGGTATGCCGGGCAGGGCACATCGCACTCAGAGCGGGGCGAGCACCAGAGCGCGGTTCCGCCGTGCGATCACGCCGATCCGCGCTCCATCCGCGCCGGACGCCATCAGAATGTCGCCGGGCGACAACAAATCACCGGCTTTGGCGAAGAAACCGGTGCGATCGAGACCGGTCAGGGCGTCGTCGCCGGCACGGTAGTGCCACAGGGTGAAGCCGTTGGCGTGGGCGAGGATGGACAGGTTGTTCTGGACGAAGGTCATAGGCTTATTCTCCGATGCGGGGGTCAGGTCGGTTTTCAGGAAGATAAAAATTCACGGATTTAAGACTTAAGTCCTAATTCTGGCCAAAATTTTTGCTGCATCATGCCATTCGGGACGATTTCAAGACCGGCAACGATACCTTGATCCCGCAGCACGACATCGAGTTCCGCGAGCGCGGTTCGCCATTGCCGCCAGTCGCCGCGGTCGCCACCGGAGCGGGGATCGGGCGCACGGCCGCGATCGCCCCAGCGGCGAAGGATGCGGGCGTGAACCAGGTCGATCCGCCGCGCCCGGTACAACCGGTCCAGCCGGAGCAGGATCGTCTCCGGCGCGCAGGGCATTGCCGGATCGTGCGGCACCGTCTGTCCTGC
Source organism: Acidiphilium sp. (assembly GCA_036379275.1). GTDB lineage: Bacteria > Pseudomonadota > Alphaproteobacteria > Acetobacterales > Acetobacteraceae > Acidiphilium. Next base: position 4,751 of record DASVGZ010000005.1, read on the forward strand.
CCGTTTCGCGGCAAGGCAACCCGCCGCCCAGAGCCACGCGCGTTCCGCCGAAGCGAACGGTCTGACACCACGCCGGGCCAATTCCGCGGTTTTGAAGTTCGTTTCGAATGACATGCCGCCTCCATAAGTGAACAAAACATGAACTTATTAACCTGTGGTTGTATTCCTGGCAAGAGAAATTTTGTGTCTTTTTGCGCCCTTCCCTTTCCACCGCCGTCGAATTCGCTAAAAATCGCGGAATGCGGCACGATGATCTCTGGCGCGCGATCGATACGCTTGCAGCCGAACGGGGGCTCTCGACCTCCGGGCTCGCCCGCAGCGCCGGCCTCGACCCGACCAGTTTCAACCCCTCAAAACGCCGCACCGGCGACGGCAAGCTGCGCTGGCCATCGACCGAGAGCATCGCCAAGATCCTCGCCGCGACCGGCGCCAGCTTCGAGGCCTTCGCCGCCCTGGTGCGCGGCAGCCGGAGCCTGGCCGCGACCCGGCTGAACCGCCGGAAGACCGACACGATCCCGCTGATCGGCCTCGCCCAGGCCGGGCAGGACGGGTTTTTCGACGATGCCGGCTATCCGGTCGGCGCCGGCTGGGAGCAGATCGGCACACCGCACGCCAATACCGGACTGGCCGATGATCCCCTCGCCTACGGGCTGACGATCCATGGCGATTCGATGGAACCGGTCTATCGGGCGGGCGATGTCATCATCGTGTCGCCGTCGGCCCGGATCCGCACCGGCGACCGTGTGGTCGCGCGCACCAGTGCCGGCGAGGTAATGGCGAAAAGCCTGGCCCGACGCTCGACGAAGCGCATCGATCTTGCGAGTTTCAACCCGAAGCACCCGGCAAGGAGCTTCGCCCCTGACGAGATCGTCACGCTCCACCGCATCGTCTGGGCCAGCCAGTAGACGCGGGTCTTTGCGTCCGCACCTTCAGGCTGTATGGAAACCGCCATGCGGATGCCGGGGCGTCACCTTCTGGGAATCGAGTCGCTGCATCCGCGCGATATTTCCGCCCTTCTCGATCTGGCCGAGAGCTATGCCCTGCTCAACCGCTCGGGCAAGACGCGGCGCGACGTTCTGCGCGGCCGGACCCTGATCAACCTGTTCTTCGAAGACAGCACCCGGACCCGCACCAGTTTCGAACTCGCGGGCAAGCGGCTCGGCGCCGACGTGATCAACATGTCGGTCTCGACCTCGTCGGTCTCCAAGGGCGAAACCCTGCTCGACACTGCCTCGACCCTGAACGCGATGAACTGCGACCTTCTGGTGGTGCGCCACAAATCCTCCGGCGCACCCGCCCTCCTCGCGCAGAAAGTGGAGGCCGCGGTGATCAATGCCGGCGACGGAATGCACGAGCATCCGACCCAGGCGCTGCTCGACGCGCTGACCATCCGCCGGCACAAGGGCACGCTGGAAGGGCTGACCATCGCCATCTGCGGCGACATCTCGCATTCCCGCGTCGCCCGCTCGAACATCCTGCTTCTGACCGCGATGGGCAGTACAGTCCGGGTGATCGGCCCGCCGACCCTGATCCCGCCCGGCATCGACCAGCTCGGCGCCAGCGTCCATCATCGCATGGAGGACGGCCTTGCCGGAGCCGACATCGTCATGATGCTCCGGCTGCAGACCGAGCGGATGAGCGCCGGGCTGATCCCGAGCGCGCGCGAATTCTTCACCTTCTACGGGCTCGACGCCGCGCGGCTCGCCCATGCGAAGCCGGATGCACTGATCATGCATCCCGGCCCGATGAATCGCGGGGTTGAGATCGACAGTCCGGTCGCCGACCACCCAACCCGCTCGATGATCCGCGAGCAGGTGGAAATGGGGGTCGCGGTGCGGATGGCGGTGCTCGATGTCCTGTCCAGAACGGCTCTGCCCAATGCGTGACACGCTGATCGCCGGAGCGCGCGTGATCGACCCCGCCTCGGGTTACGACCAGGTCGGTGACCTGCTGATTCGCGACGGACTTGTTGCCGATTCCGGCCCGGCGCTCGGCCGGCCCGACGGCGCGGAGATCATCGCAGCCGAGGGGTGCGTGCTCTGCCCCGGCCTCGTCGATATCCGGGCGACACTCGGCGAACCCGGCTTCGAATACCGCGAGACCATCGCCTCCGCCGCCGAGGCCGCCAGCGCGTCCGGCATCACCGCCATCGCGGTGCTGCCGGACAATGCGCCCGCGACCGACGACCCCGCGCTGGTTCGCGCGATCGCCGCCGCCGGCGAGGCGACCGGGCGGGTCACGCTGTTCCCCTATGGCGCGGCGACCCATGCCTGCAAAGGCGAGATCATCGCCGAATACGGGTTGCTGCGTGCTTCCGGCGCCATCGCCTTCACCGACGGCGCGCGCGCGATCGGCTCCGCCGCGCTGATGCGCCGCGCCCTGTCCTACGCGCGCGGCTTCGGCGCGATGATCGTCCAGCACCCCGAGGAACCCTCGCTCGCCGGCAAGGGAGCCGCGACCGAGGGCGCGCGGGCGACCCTGATGGGTCTGCCCGGCATTCCGGTCTGCGCCGAGGCGATGATGGTCGCGCGCGATATCGCCCTTGTCGAACTGACCGGCGGGGCGGTGCATTTCGCCCATATCTCGTCCGGCGCGGCGCTGGACCTGATCCGGGACGCGAAACAACGCGGTCTCGCCGTCACCTGCGATACCGCGCCGCCCTATTTCGATCTCAATGAAACCGCGATCGGCGATTTCCGCACCTACGCGAAGCTCTCGCCGCCACTGCGCACCGAGGCGGACCGGCTCGCCGTGGTCGCGGCGCTCGCCGACGGCACGATCGACGCCATCGCCTCCGACCATCAGCCGCGCGATCCCGACGACAAGCGCCTGCCTTTCGCCGAAGCGGCACCCGGCGGCGCGGGGCTCGCCACCCTGCTCGCGATCACGCTGGTTCAGGTCCAGAGCGGAGCGCTCGATCTCGTCGCCGCGCTGGCGCTGCTCACTGCCCGCCCGGCCGCACTGTTCGGCCTCGATGCCGGCCGGATCGCGAAAGGCAAGCCGGCCGATCTCTGCCTGTTCGCGCCCGACCGGTCCTGGCGGATCGAATCCGGCGCCCTGCCGGGCAAGGCGCAGAACACCCCGTTCGACGGCCGCGCGGTCGAGGGGATGGTGCTCGGAACCTGGAAAGCCGGCAGGCGGGTATTCGGATGATTTTCTGGTTCGCGGTCATCGGCTACCTGCTCGGCTCGATCCCGTTCGGGCTTCTGCTCACCCGCGCCGCCGGCCTCGGCGATATCCGCAAGATCGGCTCCGGCAATATCGGGGCGACCAACGTGCTGCGCACCGGGCACAAGGGACTTGCCGCCCTCACCCTGTTGCTCGACGGCCTGAAGGGCGTGATCGCGGTTCTGCTCACCCATAACGAAGGGCGCTGGGTTGCGGTGATCGCCGGCCTGTTCGCGGTGATCGGCCATCTCTATCCGGTCTGGCTGAAGTTCCGGGGCGGCAAGGGAATCGCGGTCGGGCTCGGCGTTCTGCTCGCCGAAGCGTTTCCGGTCGGCCTGATCGCCTGTGCGATCTGGCTCGTCATGGCGTTCTGGAAACGGATGTCCTCGCTCGCCGCCCTGACCGCCTTCGCCCTCGCGCCGATCGTCGCCCTCCTGTTCGGCGACTGGCGGGTCGCGATTTTTGCCGTGCCGATCACGGCCCTGGTGTTCCACAAACACCGCGCCAATATCGAGCGCCTGCGCGCCGGCACCGAACCGCGCATCAAACTCGGCACGTGACCGACCGGTTCGCCCGGCTTCGCCTGATCCGCACCGAAGGCGTCGGTCCGCAGACCTATCGCCGCCTGCTCGCCCGGTTCGAAACCCCCGAAGCCGCGCTCGACGCGCTTCCGGCGATCGCCCGCGCCGGCGGAAGAGCCAGACCGCCCGCCATTCCGAACCCGGGGGATATCCGCCGCGAACTCGACCGGCACGAGAAGCTCGGCGCGACACTGATCTTCCTGGGCGATTCCGATTACCCGCCCTTGCTCGCGCTTCTGCCCGATGCGCCGCCACTGCTCGCGGTCCGGGGCGATATTTCTCTCCTGTCGAAACCGATGGTCGCGGTGGTCGGCGCGCGCAACGCCTCGGCCAGCGGGCGGCGCATCGCCGAGGACATTTCGGCCGAACTCGCGGCGAGCGGAAGGCCGGTCGTTTCCGGCCTCGCCCGCGGGATCGATGCCGCCGCCCATGAGGCCGCGCTGCGTGCTGGCACCACCATCGCGGCGATTCCCGGCGGGATGGACGTGGTCTATCCACCCGAACACAAGGATTTGCAGGCGCGCATCGCGGAAGCCGGCGTGGTCGTCGCCGAAGCGCCACCGGGCACCGCGCCACTCGCCCGGCATTTCCCAAAGCGCAACCGGATCATCGCCGGACTCGCGCTCGGCGTGGTGGTGATCGAGGCGGCCCTGCGCTCCGGCAGCCTGCTCACCGCCCGCTACGCACTGGATTACGGCAGGGAACTGTTCGCGGTGCCCGGTTCGCCGCTCGATCCGCGTGCGCGGGGCGGCAACGACCTGATCCGCCAGGGCGCGCACCTGACCGAAACCGCCGCCGATGTTCTGCTCAACCTGCCCGATCAACCCGGTGCGCTGTTCGCCGGAGCCCGGATCGTTCCGGCTCCGGCCGGTTTCGCCGAACCGCCGGCGATGACCGGGTCCGGGGTCGATCCTGAACCCGACGAACTCGATTTCGCCCGCCGCCAGGTGCCCGGCCTGCTCAGCACCACACCCCTTGCGGTTGACGAGATTGCCCGTCACTGCCAGTTCTCCGCCGCCACCCTTGCGGCCATCCTGACCGAACTGGAACTCGCGGGGCGGATCGAAACCCTGCCGGGCAACCGGGTCGGACTGCTCCCGGCTCCGTGAACTGCCCCATGAAGTGATTGGAACGCGCGCTCTGATGAACGCCATCGTGGTTGTCGAATCGCCCGCCAAGGCCAAGACGATCAACAAGTATCTGGGCGACGGGTTCACCGTGCTCGCCTCGTTCGGCCATGTCCGCGATCTGCCGGCCAGGGACGGCAGCGTGCGGCCGGACGAGGATTTCGCGATGTCCTGGGAAGAAGATTCGCGGGGCGACCGTCAGGTTTCCGCGATCGCCAAGGCGCTGAAGACCGCCGACACGCTCTATCTCGCCACCGACCCCGACCGCGAGGGCGAGGCGATTTCCTGGCATGTCCGCGCCATGCTGGAAGCGCGCCACATGCTGAAGGGCAAGACGGTCCGGCGCATCACCTTCAACGAGATCACCAAATCGGCGGTGCAGGCGGCGCTGCGTGCGCCCCGCGACCTCGATACCCCGCTGATCGAGGCCTATCTGGCCCGCCGTGCGCTCGACTATCTGGTCGGCTTCACCCTTTCTCCGGTGCTCTGGCGCAAGCTGCCGGGCAGCCGGAGCGCCGGGCGCGTGCAGTCGGTCGCGCTCCGGCTGATCTGCGAGCGCGAGGCGGAGATCGAGGTATTCCGCCCGCGCGAATACTGGACGGTCGAAGCCGGCTTCATCACGCCGGGCGGCGTGCCGTTCCACGCGAAACTCACCCATCTCGACGGCAAGAAGCTCGACCAGTTCGACCTGCCCGACCGCGCCACCGCCGAACGGGCGAAGCAGGCGGTCGAGCGCGGCAGCTTCACCGTCGCTTCGATCGAGAAAAAGCGCACCAGGCGCCATCCGCCGCCGCCCTTCACCACATCGACCCTCCAGCAAGAGGCGTCGCGCAAGCTGCATTTCTCCGCCCAGCAGATCATGCGCACCGCCCAGCAGCTTTACGAGGGCGTGGATATC
>DASVGZ010000006.1:0-7128 GCA_036379275.1 Acidiphilium sp.
AAGCGCACGGGCGATCGCAACGCGCTGCTGCTGGCCGCCGGAAAGCTGACCCGGATAGGAACTCCGCTTTTCGGCCATGCCCACCATTTCAAGCAGGCCGACGGCCCGCTCGACCGCCTCCTTCTTCGAAAGACCGAGCACCGCGATCGGCGCCTCGGTCAGGTTGCGCAGCACGGTCATATGCGGGAACAGGTTGAAGCTCTGGAACACCATGCCGACCCGCGCACGAATCGCGCGCAAATGCCTCTCGGAGGCGCGCAACCGGCCCCTCCCGCCCTCCTCATGGTAAGACATTCCATCGATTTCGACGGAACCTTCCTGAAACGGCTCAAGGGTCATCAGGATGCGCAGCACGGTCGATTTTCCCGAACCCGACGGGCCGATCAGCGTCACCTTCTCGCCGCGGGTCACATGAAAGTCGAAATTGTCGAGCACCTTCAGGGGGCCGAACTGCTTGGTCACATTCTGAAACCGCACGATCGGCGTCGAATCCGGATTCATGTCACCGGCCGGCGAGGCGACCGGTTTCGGGGTCGTCATCGCAGTCGCGTTCATCGCAATGGCACTCCGGTTTTCGGTAACATGCGCTCGACCTGACTCACGGTCAGCGAAGAGATTACGGTCAGGATCAGAAAAATTCCACCGACGATGGTCAGCGGAATCAGATAGCGGAAAGTGCGATCGCCGATGATCTGGGCGAGTTTCAGCATTTCGAGCACGGTGATCGTCGAGAGAATCGGGGTATCCTTGATCATCGAAACGAGATAATTGCCCATTGCCGGAATAATGCGCGGGATGGCCTGCGGGATGATAATATCGCGGTAGGTGCGCATCCGGTCCAGATTCAATGCGGCCGCCGCTTCGATCTGACCGCGATCGATGGCATCGAGCCCGGCGCGATACACTTCCGAAGTATAGGCGCTGTACTGAACGCCAAGGGCAAGCATTCCGGTGATGAAAGCCGGCAGGGTAATCCCGTATTTCGGCAGAATGAAATACAGAAAATACAGTTGCACCAGCAAGGGCGTATCGCGAATGAACTCGATCACGACCGCGGTCGGCCAGGAGACGGAACGAAACGGCACGCGCCGCAACAGCGCAAGAATCAGGCCGAGAACGAGAGCAAGGAGAAACCCGAGAACCGTGGCCTCGACGGTGACGATCAGGCCAAGCCCCAGGATCGGCAGGATCGAGATCGCGAATGCAAGCGGGCTGGCAAGATCCCAGTGGAAACCGTACATCATGCGAAAGCCCTCCGGAACGGAACGATATGCCGTCTGGTCCAGGCTTCGAGCACACGCATCACCGCCATGAGAACGAGCGCCATGCCGAAATACAGCAACAGGGTCAGCGTGTAGATCGGCACGCTGTCCAGCGTGATGTTCCGCAGTTGTTGTGCATGGAAGGTAAGATCGCTGATGGTGATCATCGAGACCAGCGACGTATCCTTCAGGTTCTGCACCGCAAGGTTGCCGAAAGGCGGCATCATTTCCGGAAGCGCCTGGGGCAGCGCGATGTGCCACAACGTATGGCGCCCGCTGAAGTTGAGCGCGATCGCTGCCTCGCGCTGGGCGCGCGGGACGGCGATCATCGCGCCGCGGACAACCTCCGCGCCATAGGCGCCGATATTCAGCGCAAGCGCGACGATGCCGGTGGTAACCGGCGGAAAAGACGGGCCGATCAGGGGAAGCGCGTAGTACAGCCAGAACATCTGCACGAGCAGGGAAGTTCCGCGGAAAATTTCGATATAGGTCGCGGCGATTCCCGACACGACGCGACCGCCGGCGACACGTGCAAGACCGGCAACGAATGCCACCAGGGCGCCGAGAAGCGTCGAGACCACCGCGATCTCCGCCGTGATCTATGCTCCGTCGGCCAGAGGCCCGATATAACCGATCCATGCCATGGCGTTTCCCCTGACTATCCGGCGAATCCGCCGGCTTTCATCACGTAGCGTGGCAGCGTTCGGCCGTCGTCATCGACCGCGCGGCCTCGACATCCGACATGTTGAGTCCGGCGCCGATCAGGATGCCCTCCCAGGTTTTCGTTTTCTTGAATCCGGTCAATGCCTTGTCGAAAGCGGCCAGAAGCTGCTTCTCGTCCTTGCGAAAACTGAATCCGCCATAGGAGCGGACGGATTTTCCATCGACGATCGGCTGGGTGAAAGGCGAAGCCACCTCGACGGCCTTGCTGTGCGTCGCCAGTCGTGCAACGGTGAGTTCGGTTCCGCCATAAGCAGTGACACGACCGTTGGCGACCGCGGAAAGCGCGTCCGCATTCGCGTCGAGTTCGACGATCTGGCTGTCCGGAATGCCGACGCCATGGGCGAAGCGAAGCTCGTCGGCGCCGCTGACGACGGCCAGCTTCAGGTTCTTGTTGTTCTTGATATCCTCGTAACTGTGGATCTTGTCAGGATTGCCCGCTTTCACCAGAAGTCCTTCGCCATAGCTCGAATCCGGCACCGAGAAGGCGACCATCTGGCACCGTGCCGGCAGAATATTCTGCTCGGCCGCGACCATGTCGAAACGGCGGGCGCGCAGGCCGGGGATCAGCGAGCCGAACGGCGTGACGACCCACTGGATATCCTTGATCCCGATCTCCGCAAGAACATGCTTCGCGATTTCGGGAGCAATACCTTTGGCGTCGCCGTTGGCATCGAGATAGCCATAGGGAACTTCATTGGCGGTGGCGATACGGATGAAACCCCGTTTTTTGATTGCATCGAACGCCGATTCCGCCCGGGCCGCCGGCACGGCGATCGCGGTTGCCGCCATCGCTGCCAGCGAAAGCGCCGAGCGGCGTGTAAAGGATGTCGTCATGGTCCGTAACCTCCTGTCATGTTGATGTTGGTGGTTCGAGATTGATCAAAGCCCGGATGGATTTTCCTCCGCCGCGATAACGGCGAGGCAGTCGCCCGCCCGGATCAGCCCGGGCACATGACGCGCGGCCAGCACCCCGTCCATGCGTGCAACACAGTCGATCGGCGCCGCCCCGGTGCGGCCAAGCGGGTGAATCCGGGCAATGACATCGCCATCATGCACCGTGCCGCCAAGGTCGATACATGGTTCGAGCACCCCTTCCGCTTCGGCGGGATAGAAGCACTCCGCCTCGGGCGGCATGTTGAGCCAGCGCGTGCGAACCGGTTCGGTAACCGGGCGATCTTTGAGAATACCGGTATGCCGCAACAGGTTGCGCACACCTTTGCGGGCGATGCGAACGGTTTCCGCACGCGCGGTACCGGCGCCGCCCAGTTCGGTGGTCACAAAGATCTTGCCCAGATCTTCGGCGGTCGTATCCAGCATTCCGACGGAATCGATCTCGCGCATGATCATCGACCAGGGCGCGCCGAAGGCCCGGACCGCATCGATGCTGCCGCGGTGCTGCCCGGGATCGGCAAGATCGTGCGCGGCCGCATAAGGCAGGAATTCGAGCGTGCGGCCGCCGGAATGAAAGTCGAGTACGATATCCGCGAGCGGCAGCAGATGGCGTGTGACGTAATCGGCGATCTTCGCGGTCGGCCCGCCCCGGGGATCGCCGGGAAAGGCGCGGTTGAGGTTGACCCCGTCGATCGGCGAGATCCGCGTGCCGGCCCTGAATGCCGGCCAGTTGAGCGCCGGGACGATGATGGCACGGCCTTCGATCGCTTTCGGATCGAGGGTGCGGGCAAGGTCGAACAGCGCGATCGGGCCCTCGTATTCGTCGCCGTGGTTGCCCCCGAACAACAGCGCCGTCGGACCGGCGCCGTTGGCGATCACCGCAATCGGGATGACGATCGAACCCCAGGCCGATTCATTCGAACTGTGAGGCAGGCGAAGCACGCCATGCTGCACGCCTTGTGCCGCGAAATCGACGGTTGGCGTGATCGGGGAAGCCGGAAGATCTCCACGGACCATGGGCATTCAGTCCTTGACAACCAGCCGGCGCGGAACATTGGCCAGACACTCGGGCGCTCCGTCGGTGATGACGATGCTTTCGGTAATCTCGAATCCCATCGTGTCGAGCCAGAGACCGGTCATGAAATGGAACGTCATGCCGCTTTGCAGGATGGTCTTGTCGCCCGGTCGCAGGCTCATCGTCCGCTCGCCCCAGTCCGGCGGATAGCTCAGGCCGATCGGATAGCCGCAGCGATTGTTCTTTTCGATGCCGTATCGCGCGAGAACGCCGAGAAACGTATTGGCCACATCCTCGCAGCGATTGCCCGCGCGCGCGACTTCGAGCGCCTCCTCCATGCCTTCCAGAACAGCCTTCTCGGCATCGATGAAAGCCCGGGTCGGACGACCGAGAAAAACCGTGCGCGAAAGCGGACAATGATAGCGATGATAACAGCCAGCAACCTCGAAAAACGTGCCGGCTCCGGTGCGGAGCGGTTCGTCATCCCAGGTGAGATGCGGAGCCGCCGCATCCTCGCCGGATGGCAGAAGCGGCACGATCGCCGGATAGTCGCCGCCGAATTCCGGCGTTCCCCGGATCGCGGCATCGTAGATGTCGGCAACCAGATCGCACTTGCGCATCCCCGGTTCGATCCGCTCGACGATCCTTGCATGGATGCCCTCGACGATGCGGGCAGCGCGCCGCATGTACTCGAGTTCGGTCGGGCTCTTCACGGCACGCTGCCAGTTCACGAGTCCGGTTGCATCGAGGAATCGTCCATCGGGCAGATTGTCGCGCAAATGCATGTAAGCGGCCGCCGAGAACCAGTAGTTGTCCATCTCCGTGCCGATGCGGGAGGCGGAACCATGGCGTTCCGCGATCAGGTTTGCCAGCAACTGGTACGGGTGCCGCTCGGTCGACTGGACGTAGTGGTCGGGGTAGCCGAAAATGTTTTCATGGCGCAGCCAGGTCGTGCTTTTCGCGCCGTGCGCGTCCTGCCCGCGGCCGAACCACAGCGGTTCGCCGTCCATTCCGACCACGACGGCCTGATGAACGTAAAACGACCAGCCATCGTAGCCGGTGAGCCACGCCATGTTGGACGGATCGCTGACGACGAGAGCATCGATGCCACGCGCCGCCATGGCGGCACGCGTCTTCGCAAGCCTTGACTGATATTCCTCGGGTGAAAAATGCAGCCTGGGCGTCATTCGGAGTATCTCCAGATGGGTTGAATCAGCCAGTCGACTCGGGAAGTCTGTTTTCGTTCACATCATGATTCGAAACCGACGCCCGCGCCGGCCTCGTCAGCGCGCCGGCCGGCGAGAAACGCGATCGCGGTATCCTGCGCGCCGATCCCGGTGAGGTCGGCAACCGTGATTTCGGTATCGCTGCCGCGACCTTCCGCACTTTCGACCATGATCGCGCCGAGTTCGGCGAAATGCCGCCCGTCTCCGGCCCGACCCGCGGCAACGGCGGACCGAAGCTCTCCGATCAGTCCGGTTTGAGACAGGCTGTCCGCCACATACCGGTCGGCGCGCGCGATCAGCGCCGGCTCGATCTCGTTCTTGTGCGCGGAATCCGAACCCATGGCCGTAATGTGCTGGCCGGGTTCGATCCATCGGTCGAACAGAATCGGGGTCTGAGCCGGCGTGGTGGTCACGATGACATGGGCGCCGCGCACCGCCTGCGCCGGATCCCGGCATGGCACGGCTTCGATGGCGAGGTGGGCGGCAATGTCCGCCGCGAGTGCTGCCGCACGTTCGGGTCGCCGCGCCCAGATGCGCGCGGAGCGGATCGGCCGGACCAGGGCGAGCGCCTCGAGTTGCAGGCGCGCCTGCATCCCCGCGCCGAAAATCGCGGCGATGGAGGCGTCGGCACGGGCGAGATACCTTGCCGCCACCGCGCCCGCCGCCGCCGTACGGACATCGGTCAGATAACCGTTATCGAGCAGAAGACGGCGAACGAATCCGGTGCGTGCATCGAACGCCACCATCAGGCCGCTCGTGCTCGGCAGACCGAGCGACGGATTGTCGAAGAAGCCCGGACTCATCTTGATCGCGAAGTCCGGAAGGTCCGGCACAAAGGCGGTCTTTACATCGATTTCGCCACGCCGCGCCGGAATGTCGAGATGCAGGACCGGCGGCATGATCACGCCGCCTTCGGCGAATGCCCGGAAAGCGCCTTCGATGCAGTCGATCGCATCGCGGTCGAGCGGAACCAGGCGACGGAGATCTGCTTCCGTGAGAATGGAGATTTCGGGCATCACACCGTCTCGCCGGCAAGAATCTTGCGATGGAGTGCGGGGTCGATATTGGAGCCGGACAGGATCGCAACGATGGGGCCGCGCAAATCGACCTTGCCGGCGAGGATCGCACCAGGACCGACCGCGCCGGCGCCCTCGACCGTTTCGCCCTCCGCCGCGGCGGCCCGGATCCCGGCGGCAATTTCCTCTTCGGTCAACAGAACAACGTCATCGAGCAGGTCCCGCACCATGGCAAAGGTGTAACGGTTGGCAAGCCCGATGCCGCCGCCAAGGGAATCGGCAAGCGTCGCCTCTTCGCGAACAGGCACCGGATGTCCGGCCAGAAGACTCGCGTGCATCGCGGCGCCCCGTTCCATGCTGATGCCAATCGCACGGGTCGCCGGGCTGCGGGCCTTGATCGCGGCGGTGACTCCCGCCGCCAGTCCGCCGCCGGAAAGCGGAATCAGCACCGACCCGATCTCCGGCAGTTCCTCGACGATCTCAAGCCCGATCGTGCCCTGACCGGCGATCACTCCGGCATGGTCGAAAGGCGGGATCCAGGCGAGGCCGTCTTGTCCGGCGAAAGCGAGGGCAGCCGCCTCGGCCTCGTCCTGGGAATCCCCGGTCACCCGGATGTCGGCGCCTTCGGCTTCGAGCGCGGCTGCCTTGTTGGCCGGAACCAGTGTGGAAATGTAAACGACGCAGCGTATGCCTTCCACCCGGGCGGCATGGGCGAGCGCGCGGCCGTGATTGCCGGTGGAAGCGGTCACGACGCCCCGGGCGCGGGAGGCGGAATCGAGCGACAGCAGCGCACTGGTCGCGCCGCGCAATTTGAACGCGCCTGTGGTCTGGCGATTTTCGAGCTTCAGATAGACCGGCACGCCATGGCGTGCGGAAAGGTGCCCGGCCTTGCGAAGCGGTGTCCGGAGGACACGACCGGCAATCCGGGTCCCGGCCGCCGCGATCGCCGCGGACCATAAATCGAGATCCGTCATCATCGTTCCTCCTTTCACCCG
>DASVGZ010000007.1:0-2126 GCA_036379275.1 Acidiphilium sp.
CGGAAAATCGAACCGGGCGGCGGAAAGTCCGGTCACCACCGCCGCCAGCGCGGCCACCAGTTGCGCCGCCAGCTTCACCACGAACGGAAAATCGTAGAGATCGTCCAGCAGCGAAACAGCGGCGATCAGCACGGCGGCCGCGATCACCCCGAGAAACAGGTGCTCGGCCAGCCGCGAGACCTCGCCATAGCGGTAGAGCAGGAGCAGCCCGAGCAGGAACGCGCAGACGATCCCGACTCCGCCCGATTTCGGCGTGGTTTTCGTGTGCGCCTTGCGCAGGTCGGGCCGGTCTGGCACGCCCACCGAGATCATCACCCGCACCACGATCCCGGAAAACAGCGCCAGCCCCACGAACAGCGCGAGATGCCGGGGCAGCGCGAGGGCAGCGAGATCGGGATGCGCGATATACGGAATCGGCCTCATGCGGCGCGAACCATGGCCGAAGTTTCGCGCCGCTTCAATTCTCAGCCGGCGAGCTTGTCCAGCTCCCGCAGCACCGCGTCGCCCATGGTCCTCGTGCCGACCTTCGCGGTCCCCGCCTGCATGATATCCGCCGTCCGCATCCCGCTTCCGAGCACCGCCGAAACCGCCTTCTCGACCAGTTCCGCATCCTCCTGCATGTCGAAGGAGTAGCGCAGCAGCATCGCGAGGCTCAGAATCTGCGCCAGCGGATTGGCCAGCCCCTTGCCCGCGATATCCGGCGCCGACCCGTGGATCGGCTCGTACAGCGCGTGCCGCCGCCCCGATCCGTCCACCGCCCCGAGCGTCGCCGAAGGCAGCATCCCGAGCGAGCCGGTCAGCATCGAGGCGAGGTCGGACAAAAGGTCGCCGAACAGGTTGCCGGTCACGATCACGTCGAACTGGCGCGGATTCTTCGCCAACTGCATCGCACAGTTATCGGCATACATGTGCGAGAGCTGGACATCGGGATACTCGGCGGCGCCCAGCGCGGTCACGGTCTGCCGCCACAGCAGCCCGCTCTCCATCACGTTCGCCTTCTCGACGCTGGTCAGCCGGCCGGACCGCTTTTGCGCCAGCTCGAACGCGACCCGCGCGACCCGCTCGATCTCGCCGGTGGTATAAACCTCGGTGTTCACCCCGCGCTTGCTGCCGTCGGGCAGGGTCTCGATCCCGCGCGGCTCGCCGAAATAGATCCCGCCGGTCGCCTCGCGCACGATCATCACATCGAGCCCGCGCACGATCTCCGGCTTCAGCGGGCTCGCCTCGATCAGCGCATCGAACACCGGCGCCGGCCGCAGATTGGCGAACAGGCCGAGCCGCTTGCGCAGTTCGAGAATCGCGATCTCGGGCCGGTTGTCGAAGCCCTGACTGTCCCATTTCGGCCCGCCGACCGCACCGAACAGAACCGCGTCGGCCTCCAGCGCACGCTCGATCACCGCCTCGGTGATCGGCTTGCCATGGGCGTCGATCGACGCCCCGCCCGCCAGATCCTCGGCGATATCGAACCGCACCCGGCCAGCCCTCGTCAGCCAGTCGATTACCCGCTGCGCCTCGGCCATCACCTCGGGGCCGATGCCGTCACCCGGCAGCAGCAGAAGCCTCTTGTTTGGAATCATCGTGCTCAAACCTGTCCGATTGCCGGCATCCACGGCGCGCCGGCACGGCCGGCCTCATAGGCGTCGATCGCGGCGCCCCGTTCGAGGGTCAGCCCGATATCGTCCAGCCCCTCGAGCAGGCAGCGCTTGCGGAACGGGTCGATCTCGAACGAAAATGTCTGGCCGTCGGGCCGGGAAACGGTCTGCGCCGCCAGATCGACGATGATCCGCGCGTTCGCCCCCGATTCCGCGTCGTCCATCAGCGCGGCGCACTCGGCCTCGGGCAGGACGATCGGCAGAATCCCGTTCTTGAAGCAGTTGTTAAAGAAAATATCGGCGAAACTCGGCGCGATCACGCAGCGTATGCCGAAATCGAGCAACGCCCATGGCGCGTGCTCGCGCGACGACCCGCAGCCGAAATTCTCCTCGGCGATCAGGATCTCCGAGCGCCGGTACTGGTCCCGGTTCAGAACGAAATCCGGGTTCTCGCTGCCATCCTCGCGATAGCGCAGCCCGGCGAAAGCGTGGACCCCGAGCCCGCTGCGCCTGATCGTCTTGAGAAACCGCGCC
>DASVGZ010000008.1:0-2708 GCA_036379275.1 Acidiphilium sp.
GACAGTGATCGAGATTGGCATCGACGGCTGGCCCGATCGGTCGATCGCATCCTGCGCGCGCCTGTTCTCGCTGGAATGGCGGCTCGTGCTTGGCTCCGCGCCGCACTCCCCGATCGATCGCGGCTGGCCTCCCGGCGCGCAGAAGGCGTTGCGAACCGAAACCGGCCTCGCATCTCTCGACGCGGCATTGGCCGCCGCCGATGAGGGTCAGCCACGGGACACACCCACATCATAATTGATTTCCAGAGACAATCACGAAGGATCCATCGCACCACACCAAAAACTGTCATTGCGAGATCGCATCTTGCGATCGAAGCAATCCATCTCTCGGCAAGCAGAATCGTCATCGCGAGGCGGCAAAGCCGCCGTGGCGATCCATAATTTCTAACGCCACGCCAGTATTGCTATTGACAACCGTCGCGCAATCGTTCATGGTTCGTTCGTGATTGCGGCCGCCCCACCACCGAGCCTCGCCAGCACCCTGGCAAACACCTTCATCGAGACCTTCACCGGTCTGATCGAGGGTCTCCGCGCTGCGGTTTTTACGCGCGGCACTGGCGGCGGCAATTTCGGCGATGCCTCCAGCCTGTCCCTCTACGTCCCGCTTCTGATCACGCGGTTCACCCGCCTGATCGCCCGGTTCAGGACCATCGCGACCACGCCCTATCCGTTCATCCTGCCCTATCGCTTCCGTCCTGCTTTCAACATGTCCAAAGAGGAATTTCGCGCGCGATACAGCGAGCGAAAGCCGGATCGCATAAAATTCCCGCGCGGCTTCGCCTGGCTGGTCAATATGGTCCCCGAGGCCGGCGGTATCGCCGAGGAATTTTGCGCCTTCCTCGCCGATCCCGCGATCTCATACATCCTTGAGGAAGACCCCCGTTACGGCGACGCCCTCCGTCCGCTCTGCCACGCTCTCGGCATCAAGGTGCCGGAATGCTTGGCCAAAGTCGTCCTCGTCGATCCTTACGAGAAACCAAGGCGTCCTGATTCGACCGGCAAACCGATGCGGTCGAACATCCCGTTCGACGCCCAGGTCCCCCCCGAACGCCGCTATCCCCTGTTCCTCGAACAGCTCGCCCGCATCCGCGCCACCCGTGCCGCCGCACGCTCCCCGCCCTGACTATCTCCAGCCACCCATCCGCCCGCGTCCCCCCTGCCTGAGCAATCAGGCGGGGCAACGGACGTTTGAAAATTCGTTCCCTCATAAAACAGCCCGAAAACGCAATCCGGTTTTAACTTTCTTTCGCTAAAACCCGGACAACAACCCGGCGCACCATTTCGACAAACACGCGCCGGCGGTTTCGGAAAGGCTCATTCGCAAAATGCGGCGGCACGATCCAATGCCATCGAGGCACCGACGCTCCGCACTCATCATCGGAGCGGCGTCGGCCTTCCTCATCATCGCCGGATCGCCCGGCGCCCGGGCTGGTTCGCCCGTCGTTGCACGACATACATCCCCGGCCGCCAGCACGCTCTCAATCGAACAGGGCAGCGGCAAGCTGATCGCCCTTTCGAGCGCCGTCAGCAATGTTTTCGTCGCGGACCCGAAGGTCATCGCGGTCCGACCTGCCAGCGCCAGCCGGCTGTTCGTGTTCGGCAAGGCCCCCGGTCTCACCACCCTGACCGCGACCGACGCGAAAGGCCGCCTCGTCGCGACATTCCGGGTCAGCGTATCACCATCGCGCTATCCGGCAATCCGGGTTGAGACCGAAGCCGCGCGCATCGCCCCGAAGTCCAGAATCTCCGTCGCCAGCGAAGCCCATGGCCTCGTCCTGCGCGGCACCGTGCCATCCCCGGCACAGGATTACCTGATCGCGAAACAAGCCCGGCTCGCCGTCGGCAGCCAGCAGAAAATCCTGAACGAAACCGAGGTCGAACAACCCCAGCAAGTCGCGCTCAAGGTAAGAATCGCGGAGATGTCGCGCACCGTCACCCAGAAACTCGGCATCAACTGGCAGAGCGTCGGAGACGGCGTCCGGATCGGCAAATTCCTGCTCGGCTTCTCGACCCTCGGCAATCTGATCGGCCCTGCGAGCGGCGGCGCTCCCGCCGGCGGCACGTTCGGCGTGCAATTCCCCGGCCAGGTCGATGGAATTCTCGATGCCCTGAACACCGACAATCTTGCCCATATCCTCGCCGAACCGACCCTGACAGCTTTATCCGGCCAGAGCGCCAGCTTCATCGATGGCGGATCGTTCCCGGTGCCGGTCCCCGGTCAGAACGGCCAGGTCACCGTCGAGTATCAGAACTACGGCGTCCAGTTGAAATTCACCCCCGTCGTCCTGAACGACGGCAACATCGTACTCCATGTCAAACCGACGGTCAGTTCCCCGACCACCCAGAACGCATTCCAGGTCCAGGTTGCAGGCGAATCGATCGTGGTTCCCCCACTTTCGACCCAATCCGCCTCGACCACCGTGGTGATCGGCAGCGGCCAGACCCTCGCGATCGCCGGCCTCCTCAGCAACAGCAGCAATCAGTCCGATCACGCGGTCCCCGGGCTGGGGCAGATCCCGGTTCTCGGCGCAGCCTTCCACAACGACGATTACGACCGTCAGGAAGAAGAACTTGTCATTCTGGTCACGCCCTATCTGGTGAAACCCGTAGACGATGCGGCACGCCTGACTTCGCCCGACGCAGGCTGGACCCCGCCCAACCAGTTGCAGCGCATCTTCCTGTTCCGGAACAACGGCACGGTGGCCCGG
>DASVGZ010000009.1:0-7814 GCA_036379275.1 Acidiphilium sp.
ATGCGCGGTCAACCAGTCCGGCGCGCTCACCGCCTTCGTGCTGCAGGACCGCGCCACCCACCCGATACAGACCCTGTTCTACCAGTTCTCGTTCTCCAACCAGTGCGGACCGGGCACGCCCGCGCGCGTCCGCCTGTGCGAGGCGAAGCGCCCTGCACCGAGCTGGTTTTTCGACAAAAATCCGTTCGGGGTCGACGATTCCATTCCGCTCATCGGCCGACCCCTGCTGCGCAGTGGGGAAACCCGCTCATACCACCTCGATCTCCTGCCACGATTGCTTCAAGTGATCGCGCACGGGCCGCACGGCCTCGATCACGATCCGGGGCACTGGGTCATCACCGGCGTCTATATCGGCCAGCACATCTGGGGCGGCGTCGTTCTGCACACCACCTGGCGAGACTATCGTCTCGTCGCGGAAACCGGGAACGGTCAGTAGAAGGCGTCGGCCATGCGAAGCTCGCCATAAGGCGGGTCCGCGATTTCGTCCCGATTGGTGTAATTGCCCGGCAGATGATGGACATAGCAAGAAGGCGAGGGTCGGCGCGATGCAAGATCGATCGGGATGACATAGCGCGATGTGTACCCGTCCGGAACCGCTTCCCAGGTCAATCCCATCGCAGACCGTTCGGCGATCCACCAGCTATGGACCTCGGCGCTGCGCTCCCGATCGAAGGAGCGCGTCATCGTGTATTCCAGCATCTGCGCCCGGTTCATCACGAACATGCCCATATAGGGAAAATCCGAATTGATGAACCGGAAGGAATCGAGTTCGACCGAAGGCCGGTCGTCGATCCGGATACCGCTCGGAATATCAGAAGAAAAAATGTCGTTTTTTGTGTGATTGTACTCGACGCGCAAAAAAGCCGGGATCAGACTGTGACACGCCAACTTGTCACTATAGCAAACGTAATAACGGAAATTCGTGAACGTGAGGCGCAGATCGTCCTCGAGATAGATGAAGTGGCTGTAGGCGGGGTTCGCAACGGAAAACGCCTCCTGCAAAGCCGGCTTATGACTCCAGGTCAGGTCGAAAGGCTGTTCGAGACCTGGGAACGAGAGGATGCGAAGTTCCTTGCCGCCTTCGAGCGTGGCCGCTCCGAGCGCCCGGATTTGCGCCAGTTCGTTCTCATCCACGGCGTTCGTCACAATCGCGATCGACATGAACCGTACCGGAAATTCCGAGAGCGCGCGGATCACCTCGTAAAGATAACGCAGTCGCGGCGCGCGGAAATGGAAGGTTATGAAAACGGCGATGCGCGCCGCTTCCGCAGACCCGGAAACATCATCGCTCGAAACCGAAAACTCAGCCCCAAAGCCGTGCAAGAAAATCCTCCATGTTCCGCGGCGAAAATTCGATCTTGCGATCCCACGGCAGCGGCCCCAGCGCTGGCCCCGATTCCGGGCACCGGATTTCGTAATAGACCTGATGCCTCAGATTGCTCAGAAACCAGTAGAAGAACTCGCGCGCCGAGGCCGGGCCGAACACGCAGATTTCGGCACCGGGATTGCAGAACACCGCATTGGTCATCGCCGCCCCCATGGTGCCGACGACGATGCTCGCGTCCCTGATGATCGCGATCTGCTCGCGGAACGACAATGCGGAGGTTACCACCGGCTCGAAGCCATGCCGCGCCAGACACTCCGCGATGCGATCCTCGTCCTCGAAATCGCGCGCCTTCGCCGGCCAGCGCCGCAGATAGACCCGCCCGATCCCCCGGCCCGGAACATCGGCCGCGATCCGGTTCAGGCACTCGCCGACCAGGGGCGACATATAGGCCGAATGGGTGGTCAGCCCCTCGATCACGATCAGTTCGTGAAAAAAACAGGGCGAATCGTTGAGCGGCAGATGCAGGGCGACATCGATGCCGGCCATTTCCAGCGATTCCCGGATCACATCGGCAAGCTGGCCCTGGGGATTCGGAATTACATGGAGATAGTCCCGCAGTCCCATTTCCTTTCGGGCAAAAAAAGCCTTGGGCAACATTTCGGTCAGCCAGTGGCCGTAATTTTCAGCACCGCTCTGCTTGCACAAAACCGCACGACTGAAGTGGCGCAGGCGTGGCGCGGTGACGCCCGAAGCCGCGATCGCCTCCCGTGCGGCCCCGATCGCATCGTCGCCATGAGCCTTGCGGGTTTCGGCAAAGAGATTGCCCGCTTCGTCGAAAACCAGCCCTTCCGCCGCGACGATGACATTCGCGAGCCGATAGAACCGCACCTCGGCGGCGGGAAATCCTCCGCGCCGCCACCGCTCATCCGAGAGGCGCAGGACATCCGCGGGCATCGCGTCATGACCGACCAGCCGCGGCGGGGCAACCGGAAAACCCGGCGAAACCATGCAATGAACCGGAACGGCATCGGCAAGCCGCCTGATCCCGCCAGCAGGATGAAATCCATCCATCACGGCAGGGCCGCCGGTTCGGCGATCCGCCAGCCGGCGACGGGCAGCCGGGCTTCTTCCGCCCTTTGCGTGCCGATTCCTGCATGAAAGCGATCGAGTCCGTACCCGGAGAGGTCGACCTCCGCGAATTCTGCGACGATTTCTCCGTAGCGGTCGGCAAGAACGGTCGAGGCCGGATCAAGGCCGGCCGCAACGAGCAGTCCGGTCGGCACGCAATCGAGCGCGATCAGTTCGATATCGGGCCGCCAGCGTTGCAGGATCGGAGCGATCTTCCAGACATCGCCGGCCCACCAGTCCTGTTTCGATCCCATGCGATGCCGGTGAACCGGATCGTCGATCCGCTCCGCCATGTAGACATCGCTTGGAATGCAGTCGTGCATGAGGATGACCGAATCCGATCGGCAGGATCGTTCCGTATTGATGAAATCGCGTAACAGGACCTCGAACAGATGCAACCCGTCCAGAAAGGCGAGGTCGATGCTGCCCCCCAGAAGCCGCATCGGGTCGAAGTTCCGGAAAAATTCGTCGCTCGTCGTCTGAAAGAACAGACAGGCCGGTTTCCGCCCGATGACATCGGCCGAAATGGCAAACGCCGGATCGATGGCGATCGACACCGCATCCGTCAGGGCAAGAGAATCGCCGGATCTCGTGCCGATTTCCAGATAGGTTCTCGGTTTCATCCGCTCGTGCAGCGACCTGATGTAGTGCAGGTAATTCTGCCCTTGCAGATCTTCGACGAACGAGGCCGGCATCCGGTTTCCTTCCTTTTCAGGTCATTGATCGTCATCGCCTAGGCGACGAGCGATGCCGCGCCGAACAGCCGTCCGTCGAGGAAAAACGTCACCAGCTTCTCGACCGGAAGATGCAGCGGGATCAGAAATCCGCCGCCACGGGACTGGATGCGTTCCGCGGGCGCTCCGATATCGTAGGCGATGACAGGCAGATTCGCTTCCCACATCTGCGACAGCGTATAGGACCAGGTTTCCGGCCAGAGGGCCGGCAGAAATCCGAAATCCGCATTCTGGGCGCGGATCAGACCGACCGCCTCGCTCTCCTCGTATCGGCCGGTGATCGTCACGCAGCCGGTCGCGAACAGGCGCGCATCGTCGCACGTATACCCGACGATGGCGATTTCGAGCGGCAGGGTGTAGCGCGACACGTGACGGGCAAGTTCGAGAAGCGTGTCATAGCCTTTTTCGTGCCCGATCGCGCCGACGACGCAGAGTTTGCGCCGTCCGCCGGTGGTCGGAACGATCGGCTCGATCCGCAGTGGGGACTCGGTCTCCCACAGGCCGACCAAAGTCGGGATATCGAGCTGCCGGCCGATGCGTCGGGCCGTGTCGTACGACGGTGCGACGACGCTGCGCGCCCCGCGCAGAAATGCGGCGGAACGGGCGCGCAACGCCTCGGGCTCGATCGCTTCGTCTATATTCGATCCATGATCGGCGACACAGGTCGCACAGACATCGGAAGCCGGTTCGCCGCAATAGCGGTTGTCGCCGCCGGTGAGGGTGACACGCGGACAGAACCAGGAATAATCGTGGATGAACACATCATAGGGCTGGCCGACCGAACCCACCAGCTCAAAGACGCTTTCGTGGTGCCCGATGAAGTGATGGAACTCGACATAATGCGCCTGGATCGCGCGCAGGAATTCGACGAGAAGTCCGGACTCGTCAGGCAACCGGAAAACCAGATTCGGACAGGCTCCGGCATCCAGTGTTTCGATCCGGCACAGGCGGCTACCCGCCCGGTCCCGATCGGGGCGAAGCATGATCGCGCAATCGCCGGCGTTCTCGTGCCTGACCATGCGCTCCCTGACATGCCGATAGACGCCGCCCTGCCGGTCATGGGTAACGAGGACAACGCTCCGGCGATTGCCGATTTCGGTCCGGAGCCGGATGCCATCGAGATTCCGGCGATATCCGGCGAGAGGATCTTCCACGAGCCAGTCCTGGATCAGCCGGTCGTAACCGACATGCAGGCGATTCAGGATTTCGAGATTGCGCCGGATCAGATGGGTTTTGGTCGCCGCGAAGGACTGGCTGCCGACATGGCCGACGAAAAGACCCGGCACCGCGACATGGCGCCAGCCAAGCACCCTCGCTCTCATGCAGAAATCGTTTTCCTCGCCATAACCTTGACCGAACACATCCTCACGCAGCAGGCCGGCATCGCCGAGACATTCCTGGCGCACATACATGCAAAAGCCATGGCCCGTCGGCACGTCGATTATGGCGTCGCCGTTCGCTTCCGCCGCCATGGTGGCGAGTGCACGAACCTCGTCAAGATCCGGGAGCGGGTTGGCAACATCATTGGCCGGATATGAAAAGATCGTCGCATCGTTGGACAGCGGAGTTGCGGTGCCGATGTCATCGGCCGCATAGGCGGCCGCCTGAAGCCGGGCCGCCCAGCCGGGCGGGGTCAGCGTATCGCTGTTCAGCAGAATGACATCGCGCCCTTCGGACATCCGCATCCCGATATTCGCGGTGGCGGGAAAGCCGCGATTGCGGTCTTGCAGGCTGAGCTTGATGATTCCCTGCGCTGCCAGCGTCTTCAACTGCGCAATCAGTTCCGTGTCCGGCGACGCATCGACGACGACGACGATCCGCTCGTCCGGAAGCGATCGCGCGGCAACCACACTCTCGATGCACGCCATGGTGACGCCAAGGCCGCGATAAACCGGGACGACGATATCCACCGGCCGCGGTAATGCCGGTTTCGGATGATTCCGCCTGCGCCCGACCGCTTCGACCGGAATGCTCGGTTCGCGCAACGCGACGGCCATCGGCGGCACGACAACCTCTTCCGCCTCGCCGATGGCGGGATACAGGGTGGCGACGGCGGCGGCGGCTCGTTCCGCGCTCCCGATCCTGGCAGCCGGATCAACCGGACTGCCATAGAGCACTCGCCCGAACGGACCTCTGACCTCGAGTGGTCCCGGCAGATCGACGAGATCATCGAGATGTGCGGTAAATCCTCTCGGCGCCGCGAAGTCCGGAAATTCGCCGGCGCCGTCGTAGAGCGCCTCCGCGACGAGCCTCAGGGACCGTTCCGGCTCCGCGCTGCTTCTGACCAGAACCGGCGGCGCGAATTCCCGCTCGCCGGGAAGCCAGCACCAGCCCACGAGTCCCTGCGATGTCACGGCCACGAATCCCTCGACCCGGGTGACCTGCTGAATTTGGACCGGACTGCCAATCAGCGGACGGTCGCGCCAGGTCACCGTGACGTGCCGCGCCCGGTTCCAGCCCTCCGGCAAGGCAAGGCGCAGAACCCGCCCCCGCGCACGCGGTTTCGCGAGTTTCGCAATCGCCTCGCCGTCGAGCGCAAAGGCCAGATCCCGCCATGCGGCGCGCACCACGCCACCGCCGAGCGTGAGGTATCCGCTGTTATCGACACCGCACCACCCCGGCGCTCCGGTCTCGTCGGCAAGGCCGGTCGCGATGGTCCGGAACGCGCCATCGGTTCCGGGCGCGTTGACCGCGAGCGTGCGATGGAGTTCGGCGGCCGCACCGTCGGAATCGCCGAAATGCCGCCGGGCGATCGCCAGATGAACGATCGCATCGCGCCAGCCAGTGCGCTCCGCGACCAGTTCGAGCGGCTCCACCGCGCGCGGATCGCCCGCAACGATCCGCATCTCGCCGAGCGCGAAACTGATTGCGGTATCCGATGGCGCCAGCCGTTGCGCGTATTCGAGATAGGTCAGGCAGGAGCGCACATCGCTGGAATCGAGTGCTGCCAGTGCCTTTTCAGTCGCGAATCCGCTCTCCCGATCAAAGCCATTGCGCTTCGCGGCGAATATGGCTTCCACGATGGTCCGGAGATTGCCCTGACGATCGGCGATGCCGGAACGGGCGGTCATGGCCGGCACCGGATCATTCCGCCATCGCGCCGCTGGTTTCCAGGTCCGGCCGGAGCGACGCACGCCAGAGATTCATGTCCGCCTCGCAGGCGCCGCTCGGCGCCCTGAACTCAGCGGCGCCGGCCGACTGAAAATGCGCCTTCCCGGATGGATAGGTTCCTGCCCGAATGGACCGGGCAACATCGGAATTGGCCTTCACATACCAGGATTCATCGAACTCATCCTGATAGCTGCCGCGCCCCTCGAAATAGCCACGCTCGATGAAATGCGCGCGGCCGCTGCCGAATTCGCCACGCCGGACACTGCTCGCCACATCGGGGTTGGCGGCGAGATAGGCGCTTTCGTCGAAAGGATGCGTCAGCAGCGCATCCTGAAGCAGCCTGCGGAACAATCCGGCCGATATCGTGACCGGCTGCCCTTCCTCCCCGGATGACAATGTGGACTCGCCCAGATAATGGCGCAGAACTGAAAATGGAATGACATACACCGATGGCTCTCCCGCAATCCGGCCGGTTTTCGTCTCCCCCCATTCGACGATTTCGTCATGGCCGTTTCAGTCGGCGGACCCGGCTCCGGCTTTTTCTGACAGGCAACTTGCATGAACAGGCCGGATCGAACGATCCGAACCGTTCCTGCACCTCTTCATGCGCACAAGCCGGCTTTCGACCCGGTGCGCTTTTGGGCGCGCTCTTGATTGCACAGAAGTCTTCTGAAAAAAAATGAAATTTATATGTTGTTTATGTTACCGGACTGATATTTATATTAATATCGAGATAAGTTGAATCCTGATATGAACAAGCAATCACACTGAAAACCAAAAATTATTTTGGCATCAATCCGCAACAAGCGTCAATTTTTTTGTTTTCCCGTTATTTAAAGCCAGCCGGAAGTTGCCCCGAAATCAATGCGGACGGTCGAGATCGCGCAACTCGCCGGATTCGACACTGTGTACCGCATTGTGGAGAATGTTCAGGATCGCGGCATCGGGCAGCGAGGCCGACAGAACATTGAGCGCACCGCCGAGCAGCGCCGAGGCAACCGCGATCGGCGGCAGTTTCTGCTCGATCATGTGCTTGATCAGCCGGTCGATCATCGAACCGGCCTGAAGGATCTGCTCCTCGGTCGCGTAGTCTTCCATTTCCGTCATGTCAGGCCTCTGGTTCATCGTGAATAGGCACCTTTACCCGATAGGGGTCTATGGTGTCGAAAATACGGGAGGTTCATGTCTCATTCCGCCACATTGACCGCCAGATCCCGCGTCACCGGTCCGGTCGCGAGGCGACTCGCACCGTGTTCGGCCTCGGCAAGCTCGGACTGCGCCGCCCACATCGTGGCATAGACACCGCCCGAAGCGAGCAGGCTGGCGTGAGTGCCATGCTCGACGATCCGGCCGTCGCGCAGAACCAGGATGTGGTCGGCATCGATCACGGTGGACAGCCGGTGCGCGATCACCAGCGTGGTGCGGTCACGCGCGACTTGCCGCAACGCGGCGCCGATCTCCTGCTCGGTCGCGGTGTCCAACGCGCTCGTCGCCTCGTCGAGGATGATGATGCG
>DASVGZ010000010.1:0-10484 GCA_036379275.1 Acidiphilium sp.
GTGGTGCGGAGCGAGAAATTGCTGTTCTCGACCCCTTCCGCGATGCCGCGGAAGGCGACCAGCCGGCCGATGTCGTAGCGGCCGAGAAATTCGGCCAGAGCGTCGTCGGAAACCTCGGTATAGACTGCCATGGCAGGCGGAGATGACCGATCGCGGTTTTGATGGCAAGGGAGAACTCCGATGATGCGAAGGAGACGCAAGTGACCCGAACCGCCCGGTTAGCCATCCTGCTCGCCCCGATCGGGCTTGCCGCCTGCTCGGGCGGTGACGCGCCGCATCTGCCCTGCCCGCAGGTTTCGGTGCTGCAACAGGCGAGCCATCTGGTGCGCGCGAGCGGGGATGCCGGCAATATCGCCGCAAGGCTGATCGATGCCAGGGTCACCGGGGTCGCCGGCACCTGCACCGCGACCTCCGATCAGGAGGAGCGGGTGAAGTTCCGCATCGGCTTCGCCGCGACCAACGGTCCGGCCTCGACCCTGACCACGCAGACCCTGCCCTATTTCGTCGCGATCACCGAGGGCGACCGGATCATCGCGAAGAACGTCTATCCGGTGACGTTCACGTTCAGGGACGGTGCCGACCAGGTGGTGGCGACAACGAAGCCGATCCGGCTCGATTTCCCGCGCGCGGCGAAAAGTGCGCACCAGCAGGTTCTGGTCGGATTCCAGATGAATGAGGCCGAGCTTGCCAATGAACTGGGCGAGGCGGGACACTGACAATGAGCGAGGTGGCATCCCCCGTCGAGTTGATGCCGTATCACGCCGGCATCGAGTATTTCGACTGCCTGTCGAAGCTGCATGAAATCCTTGCGCCGGAGCGATATCTGGAAGTCGGGGTGTGCAAGGGTGAATCGCTGGCCCGGGCGCGGGCGGCGTCGATCGCCGTCGATCCCGGGTTTCAGATGCCGGAATTCGATGTGCTGAAAGGCAAGCCGGCGTGCCATTTTTTCCAGTGCGAGAGTGATGCGTTTTTCGCCGGGCACGATCCGGTCGGGATTCTCGGCGGCCCGGTCGATCTCGCCTTTCTCGACGGGATGCACTGGTTCGAATTTTTGCTTCGCGATTTTGCCAATACCGAGCGGGTTTGCCACCAGAACAGCGTGATCGTGCTGCATGATTGTTTGCCGATCGACCCGCGTGTCGCCTATCGCGATCCCGCCGAACATCTGCGTGCCGATGCGGTGGTGCCTGGCTGGTGGGCGGGCGATGTGTGGAAACTGCCGGTGCTGCTCAAGCGCCACCGGCCCGACCTCACCATGGTGGCGCTGGATGCGCCGCCGACCGGGCTGATCCTGATTGCCCGGCTCGATCCGGCGAATCGCAGCCTGAACGAGCGCTACGCGGCGATGGTGGATAGCATGATGACGGTCGATCTCGCCGAATTTGGCCTCGCAAGACTGTTCGAAACGCTGGCGCCGCACCCGACCGCCCTGCTCGACGATCCGGCCGCCCTGCGCGCGGCCCTGTTCGGATGAGCGGACCAATAATGGAAGGGCGGGCGATGGAAGGAGCGGCGCTGGTCACCGGCGGCGCGAAGCGGATCGGCGCCGCGATCGTGCGCGTGCTGGCGGCAACCGGGCGACCGGTGGCGATCCATTACCGCCATGCCGCGCGCGAGGCCGAGGCTCTGGCCGCGGAGATCACCGCCTCTGGCGGAATCGCCCATGCCATCGCCGCCGATCTGGCCGATCCGGCGGCGGCGGCCGGGCTGATCGCGCGGGCCGAGGCGCTGGCCGGCCCGATCGCGGTTCTGGTCAACAACGCCTCGCATTTCGTGTTCGATTCGGCGGCGAAGGTGACAGCGAACTCGATCGCCGCGCACATGACGCCGAACCTGACCGCGCCGGTCCTTCTGGCGCGGGAATTCGCCGTGCGGCGAAACGGGCGGGACGGGGTGATCGTCAACATCCTCGACCAGAAACTGGCCAACCTGAACCCGGATTTCTTCTCCTATACCTTGTCGAAGGCGGCGCTGGCGGCGGCGACCGAGATGCTCGCGATGGCGCTGGCGCCGGCGATCCGGGTGTGCGGGGTTGCGCCCGGCCTGACCCTGATCGGGCCGAAGCAGAGCGAGGCCGCGTTTGCCGCAAATCGTGCCGCCATGCCGCTCGGCCGTGGCGGCGAGCCCGGGGATATCGCGCGGGCGGTCCGGTTCATCGTGGATACGCCGTCGATCACCGGCACCACGCTCGTGGTCGATGCCGGGGAGCATCTGATGCGCCGGCAGCGGGACGTGACGTTCAGCCCCGCTTGAGTTCAACGATGCATGAGGCGGCGGATCAGCCGTGCCGCCGGCAGTACGGCGCGCAGGGCGCGCGGTCCGTCCGGCCAGTCGAGGGTATGGATGAGACGGGCGAGACGTTCGGCATCCGGCGTGAGAGCGGCGATCGTCCGGTCGCGTTCGGCGATGATGGCGTTCCGGTCGGCGATGGCCGCGTCGCGTTCGGCGATCATCCGGCGCAGTACGCCATCCATCCCGCGCGGCGGCAAGGTTTCGGTCAGTGCGGTCAGGATTGCCTGATGACCCATAGAGCTTCACTATCAGAAGATGGTGCATAAGACAATTATTCCACTTCTGGTTGATGCGCGTTGCCTTCAAAATCCCGGTTTTGCCCGAAGAGGCATCGGGGCGCATCTCGCCGCAATGCTCGCGGCGCGCGAGGCGCGGGGGTTCGCGATCACCTTCCTGCTCGATCCGGCGCTGCCGCCGCCCGCGCCCGATCTCGTGACGCCTGGCGAGACGGCGACCAGCGTCGCCTACGGGTTTCGCAGAAGCGGTGGGATTTTTCTTCAACCAGCCCCGATGTCGTTTCCACCCGGTCCGGTCGCGGCGCTGCTGCGCGCGCCACGGGTGCGCAGCGTCGCGGTGGTGCTGGATTTTATTCCGCATGATTTCCCCGATCTCTATCTGCGGGATCCGGCCTCGCGGCGCGCCGATGCGGCCGGCCTGGCGGCGCTGCGGCGCCATGACCGGTTTCTGCCGATCTCGGCGGCGACCGAAGCGCGGCTGCACGCGCTGATCCCGTCGAGTATCGGCCGAAGCACGGTCACCGGGGTCGCGATACGGGATGGCCTGATCCGCACCGCACCGCCACCTGACTTTGCCGGACGGGACGGAGTCGTCGTCGTGGCCGGGGACGATCCGCGCAAGAACCCGGAGGTGGTGATGCGAGCCGGGATCGGCGCACCGATCCGCGTTTTCGGCGTTCACGACCCGGCCACGCGGAACCGGCTGGCGGCGCTTCATGCCGGTGCGGGCGGCGCGCCGGAGGCGCTCGGCTTCATGTCGCATCTCGACGATGCCGGGCTGGCGGAGGCCTGTGCGCGGGCTCGGCTGGTGATCGCGCCGTCGCGCGCCGAGGGATTCTCGCTGCCAGTGATCGAGGCGATGGCGCAGGGCACGCCGGTGCTTGCCGCCGACGAGCCGGCGCAGGCCGAACTGGTCGCCGATCCATCCGACCGTTTTGCTCCGGACGATGCCGCAACTCTCGGCCGGAGGGCGCGGGCGCTGCTCGCCGATCCCGAGGAATGGGCGCGGGCGCAGGTCCGGCAAAGCGGAGTCTGGCACCGCTTTACCGCCGAGGCGGTCGCGGCGCGGTTCTGGGCGCCGATCGGGGCGCTGGCAGATGATTTCGCGAAAGTCGGGGCGCCGGCCGTCCTGCGCGGCGCGAAGCCGCGAATCGCATTTCTCTCGCCACTGCCGCCGGCACGTTCGGGCTGCGCCGATCACAGCGCGGCGCTGCTGGCGGAACTCGCGCCGCGCGCCGATGTCAGCGCGTTTTCGGATACCGAAAACCCTGTCCTGCCGGCGGGAATCGACTTCGGCGGTCGGGCCGACGCAACGACGATGCGCTCGCCGCGGTTCGACGCCATCGTCGCCGTTCTCGGCAATTCGCCGTTTCACCGGACCGAGACGCGGCTGTTGCTGGAGCATGGCGCGGCGGCGATCCTGCACGACGCGCGGCTGATCGATCTCTACCGGACGTGCTACGGCGACGGCCGGGCGCGCGGCGTGGCGTCGGCCGAACTGGGCCGGGCGGTGACGCAGGCGGAGATCGAGGCGTGGACGCGCGATCAGGCCGGAATGGCTGCACGGTTTCTCGGTGAGGTCGCGGAGGCGTCGTCGCCGTTGATCGTCCATGCCGCCGATACGGCGCGTTTCATCGCGGCGCGGCACGGGGTGGATGCCGTCCATCTGCCGTTTCCGCCCTACCGGCTGCCCGATCCGGCCAGTCTGACCCCGGAGGGTCGTGCGGCGGCGCGCGTAAGGCTCGGCGTCGCGCCGGACGGGCGGCTGATCGCGAGTTTCGGACATGTCCATGGCGACAAGGCGCCGGATGACATCATCGCCGCCTTTGCCCGGCTGGGCCCAAGGTTCGGCGCAAGGCGGAATTTCCGGTTCGCCCTGGTCGGGTCGGGCAATCCGGTGTTGGTCGAGGCATTGCGGGGCAGGGCCGAAGCCCTGGGAATTCCTGCCGATGCCCTGATTCTCGGCGCGGATCAGGTGCCCGAAACCGTCTATCGCGATTTTCTCGCCGCCGCCGATGTCGCCGTTCAGTTGCGCCGAGCGCCGCCGGGCAGCATTTCCGGCGCGCTGATGGACGCGGTCGCGGCGGGGATTCCCTCGGTCGCGTCCGCCACCCTTGCCGAGGCGCTGGAGCCGCCGGACTACGTGACGGCGGTGGACGACGATGCCGGTGCCGAGACGATCGCCGCCGCGATCGGCGCGGCTCTGGAGCGCGACCGGTGTGAAACCGAGGCATTGCGCACGGAGTTTCTCGACCGGCGCGGCATGGGCCGCTATGCGGCGCGGCTGGTCGAGGCGATGACTGGCTGATCCGGCATTTGAAAGCTTGTGCCCGGGCTTCGCCTATCCTAATTCCCCGCCATGACCGACGAGACGCCGAAGACCGAGCCTGAAACCATCGCCGCCGACGAGGCCGCGCCCGACTCCGAAACCGCCCTGCTCGCCGCCGCCGGGGAGCGGATCGGCAAGCTGGAGGCCGAGGCCGCCGAACTGCGCGACAAATGGATCCGCGCCCAGGCCGAGATGGAAAACCTGCGCGCGCGCACCCGCCGCGAGGTGGACGAGGCACGGCTTTATGCCGTGCAGAAATTCGCCGGCGATGTCGCCGAAACCGCCGAGAATTTGCGCCGGGGGCTCGATGCGCTGCCCGCGCCCGAACCCGGCGAACCGGCACTGGTCGGCAAGCTGCGCGAAGGCTTCGAGGGCGTGGAGCGCAGCCTGCTCGCCATGCTGGAGCGTCACGGAATCAAGGCCGAGGAAGCGACGGGCGCCGCCTTCGACGCCAACAGGCATCAGGCGATGGCCGAACAGGAAACCGCCGAGGTGCCGCCCGGCAGCGTGCTTCAGGCCTGGAGTCGGGTCTGGACCCTGAACGGCAGGCTGCTGAAGCCGGCGATGGTCGTGGTCGCGAAGGCGCCGGCCGGCCGGCCGCTCGACATCGATGCCTGAAACTTAGGCTGAAATTAACCCTGCGGCGTTAATTTCGCAGGGCGGAGGCTGAGCCGGCCCTTGTGCCCAGGGGGGCGGTTCAATACATTTACCACCGTGAAACAAGGGGTCTGCCCGATGCTTCGGGTCCGGCACGCCCGCTGAAAGGAGAGTTTCTCAATGAGCAAGGTCATCGGTATCGACCTCGGAACCACCAATTCATGCGTCGCGATCATGGAGGGCAAGGATGTCCGCGTGATCGAGAACAGCGAGGGCGCGCGCACCACGCCGTCGATGATTGCCTTCGCCGATAACGGCGAGCGTCTGATCGGCCAGTCGGCCAAGCGCCAGGCGGTCACCAACCCGACCAACACGCTGTATGCGGTCAAGCGCCTGATCGGCCGCCGGTTCGACGATCCCACGGTCGAGAAGGACAAGGGGCTGGTGCCCTACGAGATCGTGCGCGGCGACAACGGCGATGCCTGGGTCGAGGCGCGCGGCCAGCGCTATGCGCCGTCCCAGATCAGCTCCTACGTGCTGACCAAGATGAAGGAAACCGCCGAGGCGTATCTCGGCGAGACCGTCACCCAGGCGGTGATCACGGTTCCCGCCTACTTCAACGACGCCCAGCGCCAGGCAACCAAGGACGCCGGCAAGATCGCCGGGCTCGAGGTTCTGCGCATCATCAACGAGCCGACCGCCGCCGCCCTTGCCTACGGCATGGACAAGAAGCACGGTGGCACTGTCGCGGTCTACGATCTCGGCGGCGGCACCTTCGACATTTCCGTGCTCGAACTGGGCGACGGCGTGTTCGAGGTGAAATCGACCAATGGCGATACCTTCCTCGGTGGCGAGGATTTCGACCAGCGGGTGATCGACTATCTCGCCTCCGAGTTCCAGCGTGAACAAGGTATCGACCTGCGTCGCGACAAGCTCGCCCTGCAGCGGCTGAAGGAAGCCGCCGAGAAGGCGAAGATCGAGCTGTCCTCGTCGAAGGAGACCGAGATCAACCTGCCCTTCATCACCGCCGACGCCTCCGGGCCGAAGCACATGGTGATGAAGCTGACCCGGGCGAAGCTGGAATCGCTGGTCGACGACCTGATCGAGCGCACCCTCGGCCCGTGTCGCGCGGCGCTGAAGGATGCCGGGGTGACCGCCGGCGAGATCGACGAGGTGATCCTGGTCGGCGGCATGACCCGGATGCCCAAGGTCATCGAGGCGGTGAAGCAGTTCTTCGGCCGTGAGCCGGCGCGCAACGTCAATCCCGACGAGGTGGTGGCGATCGGCGCGGCGGTCCAGGGCGCGGTGCTGAAGGGCGACGTGAAGGATGTCCTTCTGCTCGACGTGACCCCGCTCTCGCTCGGCATCGAGACGCTGGGCGGCGTGTTTACCCGGCTGATCGACCGCAACACCACGATTCCGACCAAGAAGAGCCAGACCTTCTCGACCGCCGACGACAACCAGACCGCGGTGACGATCAAGGTGTTCCAGGGCGAGCGCGAGATGGCCGCCGACAACAAGTTGCTCGGCCAGTTCGACCTGATGGGAATTCCGGCGGCGCCGCGCGGCGTGCCGCAGATCGAGGTGACGTTCGATATCGACGCGAACGGCATCGTCTCGGTCTCGGCCAAGGACAAGGCGACCGGCAAGGAACAGCAGATCCGCATCCAGGCGTCCGGCGGGCTGTCTGATTCCGATATCGAGCGGATGGTCAGGGACGCGGAGGCGAATGCCGCCGCCGACAAGGAGAAGCGTGAACTGGTCGATGCCCGCAACCAGGGCGACTCGCTGGTCCACCAGACCGAGAAGACGCTGAAGGAAGGCGAGGGCAAAATCTCGCCGCAGGACAAGGGTGAGGCCGAAGCCGCGATCGCGGCGATGCGGACCGCGCT
Source organism: Acidiphilium sp. (assembly GCA_036379275.1). Taxonomy (GTDB): domain Bacteria; phylum Pseudomonadota; class Alphaproteobacteria; order Acetobacterales; family Acetobacteraceae; genus Acidiphilium. The sequence continues at coordinate 7,347 of DASVGZ010000010.1, forward strand.
CGAAGGCGATGCGCTCGACCCGATCAAGACGGCGACCGAGCGGCTGACCCAGGTCGCCATGCGGATCGGCGAGGCGATGTACAAGGCGCAGGCGGGGGCACAGGCCGAAGCCGGCGCTGCACCTGGCGCGGGAACATCCCAGCCGGGCGGCGAGAACGTGGTCGATGCCGAGTTCGAGGAAGTCGACGAGAAGAAGAAATCGGCGTGAGCGCGGCGCGTTCGCGATGACCGGTTTGGTATCCCGGATCGGACCCGATCCGGGATATTCTCGTATTGACGGCTTGCAAGACTGACCCGGAACCATGGCCAAGACCGATTATTACGACCTGCTCGGCGTGAAGCGCGGCGCTTCGGCGGACGAACTGAAGAAAGCCTACCGCAAGCTCGCAATGCAGTACCACCCGGACCGCAATCCGGGAGACAAGGCCGCCGAGCAGAAATTCAAGGACATCAGCGAAGCCTATGACGTTCTGAAGGACGAGCAGAAGCGCGCCGCCTACGACCGGTTCGGCCATGCCGCGTTCGAGAACGGCGGCGGCGGGCCGGGCGGCGGTTTCGGCGGCTTCGGCTTCGAGGGCGGGATCGGCGACATTTTCGAGCAGATGTTCGGCGAGGCGATGGGCGGGCGGCGCGGCGGCCGGGCCGAGCGCAGCGGCGCCGATATTCGCGCCGGGGTCGAGATCGACCTGACCCAGGCCTTCGCCGGCACCAAGGCCGAGGTGCGTGCGCCGACCCGGGTGTCCTGCGATGCCTGTAACGGCACCGGCTCGGCCGACCGGCAGGCGGCGACCGATGCCTGCCCGACCTGCGGCGGGGCCGGCCGGGTGCGCGCGCAGCAGGGATTTTTCATGGTCGAGCGGACCTGCCCGACCTGCGGGGGCGCCGGCCAGCGCATCCGCAACCCGTGCCGGGTGTGCGGCGGCGTGGGGACCGTGCCGCGCGAACGCACGCTGTCGGTGACGATTCCGGCCGGGGTGGAGGATGGCACCCGCATTCGCCTGTCCGGCGAGGGCGAGGCCGGCGGACGCGGCGCGCCCCCCGGCGATCTTTATGTGCATGTCGCGATCCGGCCGCATTCGCTGTTCCAGCGCGACGGGGCGAACATCTTCTGCCGGGTGCCGCTGCGCATGGCCCAGGCGTCGCTCGGCGGCGAGATCGAGGTGCCGGCGATCGACGGCTCGCGGGCGCGGGTGAAAATCCCCGCCGGAACCCAGACCGGCGATCAGTTCAGGCTGCGCGGCAAGGGGTTCTCGGTCCTGCGCAGCACCGCGCGGGGCGACATGTATATCCAGGTCGCGGTGGAAACGCCGCAGAACCTGACCCGCCGCCAGCGCGAACTGCTGGAGGAATTCGAGCGCGAAGGCGGCAACCAGGCGTCGGCGAGTCCCGAGCATGACGGGTTCTTCACCAAGGTGCGCGAGTTCTTCGATGGGCTGTGATCGGGCGCGATCATAACAATCCTTAATGAATGTGACAGGATGTTGTATTTTCCCTGTGTCGCGGCACAATGCGATCGCCCGGTCTGGTCCGGGGTTTTTCATTCGGGGAAACGATGACGATGAAGCCAGTTCTGTCCGCGGCTGCCGCCGGCGCGATCATTCTCGGCCTTGCCGGATGCCAGGTGGCGCCGCCGTCCTCTCCCACCGTCGTCGCGATGCCGGGGCGAGGGATCTCGTTCGACCAGTTCCGGCAGGATGATAATTTCTGCCGCTATTATGCCTCTCAGCGCTCGGGCAGCGGCAGTCAGGCCGCGGCGGCGAGCAACAACGCGACCGCAACGGCGGTCGGCGGCACGCTGCTCGGGGCGGCGGCGGGTGCGCTGATCGGCGCGGCGGCGGGCAATGCCGGGGCAGGTGCCGCGATCGGCGCGGGATCGGGCCTGCTGCTCGGCGGCGCCGCTGCCGGCGGCGGCGCGCAGAATGCCGCGAATTCGCTACAGGGACAGTACAACATGGCCTATGCCCAGTGCATGGTCGGCCATGGCAACAGGATGGAAGGCTATGCGGGTGGTGCTTCCGGGCCTTCCTATTATGGCGCGCCGGCCTATGCGCCGCCCGGCTACTACGCGGCCCCGGGGTACTGATCCCGAACCCGCAGCCGGGCACGCGCTCGGCGGCGCGGCACGGCCATGGATACGGCGGCGCTACCGCCGGGATGGCTGGGCGATTCCATTGCCGGTTTCGCTCGCCGTCCATGTCGCGATCATTTTGTTCATTCTCTATCTGGCTCACGAGCAGAAGCTGATTCCGGCGATGCCGGAATCGGGCATCGCGGTCGTGTTCCAGAATACCGGCGTGCCGCACACCGCCTCGGAGAACGCGGCGCCCAGGGCAAATCTGCGCGGGCCGCAGGAGCTTCCGCAACTGCCGCCGCCACCCCCGCCGCCGCCATCGGCGCGACCGGCGCCACCGCAGCCTCCCGCCGCGCCGCAGATGGAGGTCAATCTGTCGCCGCCGCCGCTTCCCCAATTCACCCCGCCGAAGGTGACCGTTCCCGTGCCCATGCCGGTGCCAAAGCCGGAGCCTGAGCGCCAGCCGGCGCGCGGGTCTGCGTCGGGGCGGAAATTCATGGTGATGAACGGGATGTCGTTCGGCAAGCGGCAATCGACCGTGCTGAACCCCCGCGCATCGGGCGCGCTGAACCTTTCCATGTCGAACCTGCCCCGGGCACCGGAGATCACCTTCAAAGGCAATGCCGGGCCGGACTGGGAAAGCGCGTTCAACAAATGGGTGAACGAGCACAAATACTATCCCGAGGCGGCGGCGGAAAACGGCCAGTCCGGCTCGGTGACGGTCGGCTTCACCGTTCTGCCCGACGGCCGGGTGACCGACCTGAAGCTGCTGAAAAGATCGGGCGCGCCGCTGCTCGACATGGCGTGGTACGGGCTGTTCCGCGGCGTTCACGTGCCGCGCTTTCCGCCCGGATCGAAGGCGAAGAGCGAGCACGTCATCGCGACCATCCATTACATCCTGATCCGGTAGGCGCGCGGAGCATGATGTGTTTCAGGTGGACGCGTCCCGCCCCGGTTTGATAGCCTGATCGCCTTGAACGAAGGCGGTCAGGAGGAAACAATGAAGGGCGACGCGAAAGTCATCGAATTTCTGAATGCGGCACTGCGCCACGAACTGACGGCGGTGA
>DASVGZ010000011.1:0-3128 GCA_036379275.1 Acidiphilium sp.
AGGAAGCGCCATGATCCGCAAATCCGGCTCCGCCGCCCCCGTCTTGCGTAACCCCGTCTCGCGTCATTCGGCCCTGCGCGCCTCCACCATTCTCGGGGCGCTCGCGATCGGCTCGACCCTCTGCCTCGCCGGGTGCGGCAACGTGTCGAAAACCTTCGGCCTTCAGGTCACCCCGCCCAACGCCTACGATGTCGCGACCGAAGCGCCGCTGTCGATGCCCCCGGAACTCGGCACCGAAATGAACACCCTGCCGGCGCCGCAACCCGGCGCACCCCGGCCGCAGCAGGTCTCCGCCGCGCAGCAGGCCGAGGAGGTGCTGGCGCCACAGACCGCCCTCTCCAATACCAGCACCAGCATGGGTCCGGGCCAGCAGGCCCTGCTCCAGGAAGCCGGACCGACTCCGCCCGCCGGCATCCGCGCCGATGTGAATCATCAGGCCAATCTGGAAAGCCGCAATTCGGGCTTCCTCCACTCGCTGATGTCGTTCGGCGGAAGCAATGCCTCCAGCACCGAGGTCAACGCCTCGGCCGAGCAGCGCCGGCTGCAGGAGAACGCCGCACTCGGCGCGCCGACGACCCAGGGCGCCACGCCGCAGCAGAAGGGCGGCGAATCCGGCGGCTGGCTGAACAGCCTGCTCGGAATTTTCTGATCCCTTTCAGCCGGGGGTTGAAACCTCCCGCCTGCGGAATCATCTCCGCGCGATGTCGCAAATCATGATGTCCGACCGGACGGAGCCGGAAACAGCACCGCCCACGGGGCTGGTCACACTGTTCGCGGTCGCGACCGGCGCGATCGCCGCCAACCTCTATTATTCCCAGCCGCTGGTCGAGATGATCGCCCCCGCGCTGCATCTGCCGAAACCGGTGGCGAGCCTGCTCGTCACCCTCACCCAACTCGGCTACGCGGTCGGGCTGCTGTTTCTGGTGCCGCTGGGCGACCTTCTGGAAAACCGCGCCCTCGCGGTACGCCTCACCGGCGCGACGGTGATCGCCCTCGCGATCGCGGCCTTCTCGCCCGACTGGGAGGTCTTTCTTGCCTCGGCGCTGCTGATCGGAATCGGCTCCTGCGCCGTGCAGGTTCTGGTGCCGATGGCGGCCTCGCTCACCCCGGCTCCGGTGCGCGGACGGGTGATCGGCAACGTGATGGCGGGGCTTCTGTTCGGCATCCTGCTCGCCCGGCCGCTCGCCAGCCTGATCGCCTATGTCGCCGGCTGGCGGACGGTATTCGCCGTCTCGGCCGTCTTCATGGCCCTGCTTGCGGTGCTGCTCCGGGCGAAACTGCCGCGCGTCAAGCCGAAGGCCGACCATTCCTACGGCTCGCTGATCGCCAGCCTGCTCCGGCTGTACAAAACCGAACCGACCCTGCGCCGCCGCGCCGCCTATCAATGCGCCGCCTTTGCCGCATTCAGCCTCTACTGGACCGCCGCGCCGCTTCTCCTGATTTCCGAATTCGGCTTCACCCAGCGCGGCATCGCGGTGTTCGCCCTGGTCGGCGCAGCGGGCGCGATCTCGGCGCCGCTGGCCGGCCGCTTCGCCGATGCCGGATATTGCCGGTCCGGCAGCGCATTGTCGCTCATACTCGTCGTGGTGTCGTTCGGAGTATCGGCCCTGGGTGCTGCCGGGCACAGCGTCGTTGTGCTGGCGCTGGCCGGTGTTGCGCTCGATTTCGGCGTGCAGGCCAACAACGTGTTCAGCCAGAGGACGATCTACGCGCTCGCGCCGGAACTGCGCGCCCGCCTCAACGGCGCGTATATGGCGGTGTTCTTCATGGGCGGTGCGGCCGGCTCGGCCATGGCCAGCCCTTTGCTGCTCTCCGGCGGCTGGCCTCTGGTTGCTATCACCGGGGCGATCCTGCCCGCTCTCGCGCTGATCTGGCTCGGCCTCAACGAATTGCGCCGCCGGGGCATCATTTTCGGGGAACCGGCGCAGCGTCCCGGATGAAGGCGGCGCTCTCGTCGAGGGTCCGGCGCGCCTCAGGGAGAAATCCGGCGAAAATCGGCCAGGCGTGGGGAACACCCGGCCGGATTCGCAACATGCTTGCCACCCCCGCCGCGCGCGCCTTTGCGTCGAACCGGAGGGAATCGTCGCGGATCACCTCGCTCTCGCCGACATGGATCATCAGCGGCGGCAACCCGGCCGGATCGCCGTAAAGCGGCGAGGCGAACGGGTCGCGCGGATCGGCCCCGGCGAGATAGTACGCGCCGCATTCGGCAACCCGGTCACCGACGATCATCGGGTCGCGCCGTGCGTTGCGGACGATACTCGCCCCGGTCGCGGCAAGATCGGTCCAGGGCGAGAACAGGACCGCGCACGCCGGCATCGGCAGCCCGTCCCGCCTCGCCTTCAGCAGAACCGCGAGCGCGAGCCCGCCGCCCGCCGAATCGCCGCCGATGGCAAGCCGCTCCGGCGCAATTCCCTGCTCCAGCAGCGCCGCCCAGGCGGCGAGCCCGTCCTCCAGCGCGGCCGGATAGGGATATTCCGGGGCAAGCCGGTATTCGGGCGCGAACACGCGCACGCCGCGCCGGGCGAAACCGCCGGTGATCGGCCGGTGGCTGCGCGGCGAACAGGTAATATAGGCGCCGCCATGCAGATAGAGCAAGATCATCGTCGGCGCCGGTCCGGTAGCGGGTTCCACCCATTCGCCCCCGACGCCGATAATCGCGGGCGTAATGCGCACCCCGCGCGGCGCGGGCATCGAAGCGCCGCCGCCGAACGCCCCGCGCAGATGCTTCGGCTCGGTCGCCCGCGCGAGTCTGCGCTTGACCTGAAACCGCAGGACCGGATCGAGAACGCAAGCGGCGAAACTGGCCATCGGCAATCCCCGGCGTTAAATTCGCTCATGGCCATCAGACGACTCGCGCCGGAGACGGTCAACCGCATCGCCGCCGGCGAGGTGATCGAACGCCCGGCGGCGGCGGTAAAGGAACTGGTCGAAAACGCGCTGGATGCCGGAGCAAAACGGATCGCGGTCGCGATCGCCGGCGGGGGTATCGCACGGATCGAAGTCACCGACGATGGCACCGGCATCCCGGCCGATGAACTGCCGCTCGCGATCGAGCGCCACGCCACCTCGAAACTCGCCGACGAGGCGCTGATCCGCATCGCGACCCTCGGCTTTCGCGGCGAGGC
>DASVGZ010000012.1:0-2147 GCA_036379275.1 Acidiphilium sp.
ACCGCAGGTCTGGGCAAGAACCAGATTCGGATCGCGCCAGATGTCTTCGAGCGCGCGGCTGCGTTCGAGCGTTTCCGGCACCGCATCGGCACCGCTCATGCGCATCCGGTCGCGGATCGCCGCCCACAGGCGATCGGTCGCCGGGCGCAACCATGGGAAATCGTACATGCCGAGACTCGCGACCGGATCACCGGCACGAAACGTCACCGCACTTCGTCCTGAACCACCGCCCGTGCCCCGGAAAGATCGTAGATCGAATTGCCTTCCGTGCCGATTGGCAGGATCGGGCGCAGCCGTGCGTAGAGCGCGCCGGTACGCGCGCCGAGCGTTACGGGATCGAGACCGCGCCGTGTAATCGCCCAGGCAGCGCAAACCGCCTCGACGGTCACGAGATTCCAGGCCGGCGCCAGCAGCCGCCTGGTCTGCTCGACCGAGACCGGCGCGTTGCCGGCGACATCCTCGACCCCGTCGTCCAGTTGGCCCCGGAAATCGAGCACCGCCGGATTGGCGGCCTGCCGGACCGAAGATGCACAGCCACCGGCGATATGACCGAGATTGAGAAACTGAACCCCGCCCACGACGCCGGCTTCATCCGCGAGGCCGGTCGGCAGGCCGGTGAACCCCGGCCACTGGATCTTGTGGATGCGCTCGCTGGACGCATCGCACACCCTGGCGAGGGCAAGGCGCAGCGTATCGAGCGTCAGGGCGAGCAGCGTGGTATCCATGTTGCCGTGCGAGACGAACGGATCCTGCCCGTCCGCGCGGTCCCACAGAACCAGCGGATTGTCCGGCACCGCATTCAGCTCGCGCTCCCAGGCATCCCGAGCGAAGCCCATGGCGCTCTCGGCGGCGCCGTGAATCTGGGGCACGCAGCGGAAACTGAGCGGGTCCTGCAACAGCCGGTTGACCCCGCGCGCCAGAAGCGCCCCTCCCGCGAGAGCTTCGCGCAGCTTCTTCCCTGCGATCGTCTGACCCGGCTGTCCGCGCGCCCGGTCGACCGCCTCGCTCCAGGATGCGGCATTGCCCAGGAATCCTTCCAGCGACAGGGCGGCCACCAGCGTCTGCGCATCCAGAAGCCGCCTCGCCTCGGCCAGCACCAGCGCGCCCATGCCAAGAGTCAGGCTGTTGCTGTTGAGCAGGGACAATGCCTCCTTCGCCGCAAGGCCCGGCAGTGGCGCCGGACCGTGCCCTCCGGAACCAACCCCCGTGCGGCCGATGATCCCGAGCGAAAGTTGGCTCATCGCCACGATGTCGGACATGCCGGCCGACGACCCGAGTACCGCCTCTGGCAGATCACCGGCGATCAATCGCGCCAACAGCGCCTCGACCAGAACCGGGCGAACACCCGACCGTCCGGCGCCGAACACATGAATCTGCAACGCCAGAGCCGCGCGCACCGCGTCCCGGCTGGCCCGTTCCGCCGGCGCGATGGTCGCATGGGCGGTGATCAGCCGGTCATTATAGGCGGCGATGGCGTCGCGGCCGACCGCGAAATCCTTCTGGCTGCCAACCCCGGTGGTGATCCCGTAAGCGGGGATGCCCGCCTCGACGATTCTCTCCACCGCCGCGCGAGCCTGTACGATCCGTTCCTTCGCCGAAGTTGCGAGAACCGGCACCGCTTCGCCGCGCGCGATCGCTTCCAGTCCGCCGATGGTCAACCTGTCGCCGAGTTCGACGGTTGTCATGAATGCGTCCTTTCCAAAGTCAGGGTGAGATCAATCCGGCTGAGCCGTCAGGGTTGCGAAATAGGCCGCGATGTCGTGCGGTTGCACCATCGCGCCCCGCACCAACTGGTCGAAGCGGCGGATCAGCGCGCGGATATGCTCGGTCCAGGTGAACACGAAATAGATGCCGCCGACGAACAGGGCCGCCCGCGCGGTGCCGAATACGGTGAACGGCACCGAATAGAGCTGCCGCCGGTCGAACAGAAACAGGCGGAAACTCGGATACAACTCCCGGCTCAGGGTCTGGATTCGCGTGATCTGCGCGGCTCTGTCGGCGGCGGCGAGTCCCGTCCACACACCGCGCCCGGCGGCGAACTCCTCCAGCGCCTGAACCGAGGCGCAGGCCTCGATCTCGGTTTCCGGCCGTTGGAGATATTCCAGCCGGCTGGTCACGCTGTCCCAGGGGATGGGAGCATCGCCGCT
>DASVGZ010000013.1:0-6294 GCA_036379275.1 Acidiphilium sp.
TTCTGCGCCGTCCAGTCGAGCGAGGCGAGCACGCCGGCAAGCGGTCCCGGGTGGCCGGGCAGATCGTCGGTGACGACGGGCAGGCCAAAGCCGGCAAAGCGTGAGGCGTCGCCGTTAATGTTCAGGATCAGGCTCGCGGCCTGGGGGCGTAGCCGGGCGATCAGACGCGCCAGCACGCTTTCCCCGCCCACGCTCTGCAATGCCTTGTCGACCCCCCCCATCCGCCGGGCGAGTCCGCCGGCGAGAATGGCACCCACGAACAGGGTTCGGTCATTCGTCATCGGCGGCCCCCTTGCGGCGGTGTCTGGCGCTTTCCTCGGAGACATAGGAAAGATCCTGATCGAACACGATCCGCTCCGCACCGGACAAGGCGTGAAACCGCTTGCCGCGGGCGCGGCCGATCAGGGTCAGCCCGGCCTGACGGGCAAGCTCGACGCCCCATGCGGTGAAGCCCGAGCGCGAGATCAGGATCGGGATTCCCATGCGCACCGTCTTGATCACCATTTCCGATGTCAGCCGACCGGTGGTGAAGAAAATCTTGTCGGCACCGTCGACACCATGGCGGTGCATGTAGCCGGCGATCTTGTCCACCGCGTTGTGCCGGCCGACATCCTCCATATAGGCGATCGGCTCATCGCGCTCGCACAGTACGGCGCCATGAATCGCGCCCGCTTCGAGATAGAGCGACGGGATCGTATTGATCCGGCCGGTCAGGCGGTAGAGCCAGGAGGTGCGCAGTTCGGCTTCGGGCAAGGTGATGCCCGCGATCACGTCAAGCACGTCACCGAAGGATGCCCCCTGACCGCAGCCGGTGGTCTGGGTCCGTTTGGTCAGTTTTTCCTCGTAATCGGTGACACGCTCGGTGCGGACCGAGATGACCGCAAGGTCTTCGTCGTGGCCGATGCCGGTGATGGTGTCGGACGGGCGGAGCATTCCCTGATTGAGCAGGAAGCCGACGGCGAGTTCTTCCGGGTAATCGCCGATCGTCATCGCGGTGACGATTTTCTGGGTGTTGAGATAGATCGTCAGCGGGCGCTCCATCGGCACCCTTGAATGGACGGTTTCTCCGGTCTGATCGATACCAGTCACCGCCAGGGTGAGGCGCGGATCGTCGGGGTTGGGCAGGATGACCGGCAGCGTGCCGGTTTCCATCCTGAAGGCGTCATTGCTCGGCATTTTCGGTCTCGGGAGCATAGGTGAAGCCCATCCCGGCCAGTTGCCGGCGTACCGCCGGATCGTGCAGGAGGGCGATGAAGCTGCAAACCGCCGGGCGGTCGCGCCGGGTGACGGGAATGACGAAATCGTATTGCTCGTCCTGCAAGGGCAGGAAGCCAAGCCCGTATTGGCGGGCGACGGTCTCGATCGCCACTCCCCAGTCGGCCCGGTGCTGGACGACGGCAATGGCCGCTCCGTTATGGGATTTGGCCTGATAGGAATAGCCCGCCGGACGGCGATCGTTCAGCATCCGGTCGATCAGGATGCGGGTTCCGCTGCCGGCGTTGCGGTTGACCATGAGGCAGGACGGGTCGGCGAGCGCGGCCGCAATCGCGGCCTCGGCCGTGTGGCAGGACGCGAAGCGGGCATCGTCGTTGCGGAACACGACCCCCTGAAGGCGGCGATAGCCCGGAACCAGCATGAGCGCGTCGGTGAGAAACGGTGCGTTATAACATCCAGTTTGCGGGTCCATCAGGTGGATGCCGGCGATATCGCATTCGCCGCGTTTCGCGGCGTTCAGCCCGCCGGTGGACCCGACATTGAGCGCCTTGACCCTGAACCCGTCGCGCTCCAGCAGGCCGATCAGCAGATCGAGGCCGACGCAGTGGCTGCCGATGACGATGAGGTCGGCCGGTTTCACGTCTTCGGCGATCAGGGTGACATCGACGGCCGTGCCGGCGGCGACCGCGGTCGTCGCGGCGGGGATAGCGAAAAACCCGTCGGCCTGGGCAAACCCGGTGACGGCACCCGAGCCTTTCGCCGTCGGATAGGCGGCGAGCGCGCCATCCTTCGCCTGCATCAGAGAGACCATGACGTATTCGACCCGGCCGCGCTCCGAGGTGACCGGCAACGGCAAGGTCGCGCTCACCCGGTTCCGCCGGATCGTGCCGCGACCGGACAGGGCGGCGATGACGGGGGCGATGAAGGTGTGGAAGGTGAACATCGCCGAGGTCGGAAACCCCGGCAGAACCGCGACCAGCTTGCCGCCGGTGACAGCGAGGCAGAGCGGCTTGCCCGGTTTCAGCGCGACGCCATGGACGATGATGCCGGGGTCGGTCAGCCTCGCCACTGCCCGATGAGCGACATCGCCCGCGCCTTTCGAGGTACCGCCGGAAAGAATGACCAGATCGCAGCCGGCGAGCGCACGGCCGAGCGTTTCGGCGAGGGCGGTCTCGTCATCCGCGACGATGCCGAACGAGACCGGTTCGCCGCCCAGTTCCTCGGTCGCGGCGGTGAGCACGGCGGCGTTGCTGTCATAGACCTGGCCGGGACGGATCGGCGTTCCGGGAGCAACGATTTCATCGCCGGTGGATATGATCGCGACGCGCGGCCGCCGCCAGACCGGCACAGTGCCGAGACCGACGGCGGCGAGCATTCCGATTTCACGGGATGTTAGCAAAGCGCCGCGGCGAAGCACGGTCTCGCCGCGCGCGATGTCGGACCCCGCGGCGGCGACGAACCGGCCGGCGAAGGCGGGGCGGTGGATTTCAACGGTGATTTCGCTGCCGGCACCGGGCCGGATTTCGGTATCCTCGACCATCACCACGGTATCGGCGCCGCGCGGCAGCATTCCGCCGGTCGCGATCACGCTCGCGGTGCCGGGGACGATTTCCTGCCGGGGCAGAACGCCGGGGGTCAGGATGTCCGTGGTCAATGTCAGAAGGGCCGGTGCCTCGGGGGTCGCCCCGGCAAGGTCGGCGGCACGGGCGGCAAAACCGTCGACGCTGGCGCGATCGAAGCCGGGAGCATCGACCGGCGCCTGCACATCTTCAGCCAGCACCCGCCCGCGTGCGGCGCCGAGTGCGACGGTTTTGATTTCTTTGGGCGCGGGATCGAGATGGTGGCGCAGCCGGGCTTCCGCCTCGTCGCGGCCGATCACCTCCAGAAACTGTTCCTGGCGGGCCGCACGGGACAGGGCGGCGAGGCGATTCGCCATTCCGGAATCGTCAGTCATGCCGGATCATACAGGTAGATACGAACGGTGTCGCCCGCCGCGTGGCCTTCAAGGGTTTCCGGCACCATGACGAAGCCGTCGGCGCGGGTGAATGCCGTGAGAGGACAGGCTCCGGCGGCGCCGGCCGGTGTTGCCGTGCCGTTCGCGATGATGACCGGGACGATATCGGCAAGGCCGATCATCGAGACGATTTTCCGGCCGAGCGGCAGGGAAACGGCCCGGTAGGGAAGTTCGGCGGGCAGCCCGGCGAGGCGGCGGATCAGCCGCCCGGCCAGAAGATCGTAAGCGGCAAGACAGGCGGGTGGATCGCCCGGCAGCAGGATGACCGGCCCCGGCCCCAGCCCCAGCGTTCCGCATCCGCTGGATATGCCGGGCCGTATTGCGATGCCGTGCAGCGTCATCGTACCGCCTGCGGCGATGAGGTCGAGTGCCGCGATATCGTCTCCACCCGCTCCCGAGCGCCCTGCGATCAGGATGACATCCGCCGCGCTGTTCGCCTGCACGGGCTGGCCGCCGTCACGCACGATCAGGGCGCGGAGCATCGGAGTAAGCGCGTCGGCGGTTCCGGTCTTCGGTCCGGCGACTGTGAGCGCGACCCGCGGGCGCCGGATGACCCTGAGTTCAGCGATGCCGAGAACTCCGAGCAGGGCAATATCCTGCGGGCGCAGGCGTCGCCCGGCGGCAAGTGCGGTCGCTCCGGCCCGGATCGTGCTGGCGCGTGGCGCAACACCGTCACCCGGCGAGGCCGGGGCAAGAATCTCCATCCGGTTCTGGCCAACTTGCGATATGGCGCCGAAATCCAGAATGGCGTCGTATCCTGCCGGCAGGGCGGAACCCGCGACGACCGGGCAGGCGCAAGGCGTGCTTCCGGTGCTGGATAGAGAAAATACCAGTGGATTATAGGCGCTGGCGCCTTCGGTTTCGGTGGCGTTCACCGCGTAGCCATCCGTTGTCGCAGTGTCGGCGGAGGGCAGGTCGGAGCCTGCGGTTACCGTCTCGGCGAGAATCCGGCCGGCGGCATCGGAGATTCCGATGGTCTCATGAACGAGGGGCGCCGGGGTTGCATCCAGCCAATGCCAAGCCTCGGCGAGCAGGGCGAGGTCGGCAAAGCCGCGAAGCCGGATATCCTGCCAGGCATTGTGCGTGGTTTCGGTTGACATGATCGATCTAGGCGCTTTCGGGTGTCGCGGCCAGAAGGTGGATCGCTCCAGGGTCGATTTCAACGATCGCGGAATCGCCAGGAGCGAGCGACAGGTGGCCGGCTTCCCGCCGCGTCAGGCAGGCGGTCAGGGAAAATCCGCCTTCCAGCACGATTTTTCGAAGCGCGCCCAGACCGGTGATGCGCACCACGCGCATGGCGATGCGGTTGGCGGCAGGGTCGTTGGCTCCTGTGCAGGCATCGCCGCCATGCAGGACGACATCCTCGCCCCGGACGCAGAGAACGACATTCGCATTGTCGCCGCCGGTGAATCTCGCATCGCGCGCATGAAGCAACCGGTCGCCGATGGCGATCCGCCAGAGATCGCCGATACGGCCGAGTACGCGACCCGGAAGCCGGTTGTCGATGCCGACGAAATCGGCGACGAAGGCGCTGGCCGGCGCCTGAAACAGTTCAGCGGCCGGGCCATCCTGAACGACCGCCCCGCGATCCATTACCGCGACCCGGTCGGCCAGAACCGCCGCGTCGTCCTGATCGTGGGTGACGAAAATCGCCGGGATCCGGGTCTCGCGCAGAAAGACCCGCAACTCTTCCCGCAATGCCTCGCGGTTCTGCACATCGAGCGCGGAGAACGGTTCATCGAACATGAACAGGTCTGGCTGCATCGCGAAGGCGCGGGCGAGTGCGGTGCGCTGTTTTTCGCCGGGGCTGAGATCCGAAGGCAGACGGTCCGCGAGAGGGGCGATGGCGAACCGGGCGAGCAGGGCGGCGAGGGTGGACGCGCGCGAACCGTTGGCCGGTTTCGATGATTTTTCCATGCGAAGGCCGAGCGCGACATTGACGGCGACGCTCAGATGCGGAAACAGGCCAAAGTTCTGAAACAGAAGCCCGATCCGACGCTTTTCCGGCGGCAGACCGGTCACGTCGCGGCCGGCGATGATGACCCGCCCCGATGCAGGGCGATGGAACCCGGCGATGGTTTCCAGGGTAACCGATTTGCCGGCGCCGTTCGGCCCGAGAACGACGAGAATTTCCCCTTCCGCCACGCCCAGCGTGACGTTTTTCAGCAAAAAAGTGCCGAGCCGGAGCGAAACATTCTCGATGGCCACGCCCGAACCGGTCATCTGCCGTATCCGGCGGGCTTCTTCTGTCCGTAGGCGACATAGCGCAGCAGGATCAGCAGAAGCAGGGTGACGATGAGCAGAAGAGTCGCCATGCCGGCCGCCTCGCCGAGACCGAAGCGGAGAAACAGTTCGTAGATCTTCACCGGCGCGGTCATCGGATAGTAGACGAGGATCGCCACCGCGGCGAATTCGCTGATCGCGCGGGCATAGGTAAGGGTGAGGCCGGTTGCGATGCTGCGCCAGGCAAGCGGCAGTGTGACCATCCAGAGAACCCGCCACGGGCCCATGCCGATCGTGCGCGCGACTTTTTCGAGCCTCGGATCGATCGCCTCGAAACCGATGCGCGCCGCGTTCACCGTGTACGGAGCCGAGACGAACAGCATCGCCACCACGATGCCGGCGATCGTGCCCCAGAACTGCAGGCCGAACCAGCGCTCGGCCGGCGCACCGAAAATGCCGTGCCGGCCGAAGACGAACAGGAGCGCGATGCCCGCCACCGTATGCGGAACCGCGAGCGGAATATCGACGATGGCGGAGACGATACCCTTGCCGAAGAATTCGGTGCGGGCGAGGACATAGGCGAGCGGCACGCCGATGGCCGCCGCGGTGAGGGTGGCGAGAAACGCCCCCTCAAGGCTGAGCCAGATCGCCTGCCGGACATCGGGCTGCGCCGCGACGTGCAGCAGGCTGGAGCCGGACTGGCTGAACGCGAGGCGCAGCAGCGGAGCCGCGATGAAGACGAGAAGAACACTGCCAAGCAGCCACGATGCGAGCAGGACGCCTCGCGATCGTGACCGCATGGCGACCTGTGTCACCAGGTTGGCCAAGGCTTCACCAGGGAC
>DASVGZ010000014.1:0-8427 GCA_036379275.1 Acidiphilium sp.
GTCTCGTCGAACGGCGTTTCCCGATAGGTCGCATCCTCCGTGAACAGGGCGGCCGCCTTCAGCGGATCGCCGCTCTCCCAGGCAATTTTGTAATCATCGAGCCACTTCGTGAAATCCGGACGATTCATGGTCATGCGCCCTCCTTACCGCAAGAAATAACATCAGGACATTTATTCCGTCGCACCCGTATGCTTGATGGCAATCGAGCCGTGAAATTACTGTCAACACGCACGATTTTCTGAAAAATCCATCGAATTTTCGTAACGTTCAGAAACTTGTAACGCTGGGACCAAGTTCTAAATGGCCTTCTGTAACCCGTTCACAGACACGAAGGAGACTGCATGGCCCATGGCACGGCCACGCCGGCCAACCCGATCACCCATGCCGCCGACAATGTCTCGGTGGCGCTGCAGGGGTGGCCCAACTCGATCACCATCGTCGTCCTGCTCGTGGGTGCGGTGGCTGTGGCGGCAATCCTCCATGCCGCTCTGGTACGCATAGTTCCGAAATCGCTGCTCGCCCGGCGCCCGATCCTGGACATGCTGACGCAGAAAACGCGAAGCATCCTGTTTCTCGGCCTCGTGGTGGTTCTGCTGGCGGCGGTGATGCCGGCAGTGCCGATCCATTCCGATGTCAGGTTCATGGTGCTGCACGTCCTGAGTGCCGCCTTCATTGCGCTGATCGGCTGGACCGTGATCGTCGTGGTCGATACGCTGACCGCCTACAAGCTCTCCCGCCGGCCCGACAATATCCAGGCCGATGTGCGGGCACGCAAGCACGTGACCCAGTGGCAGGTGCTGCGGCGTGCGAGCCATGTTCTGACCGTCCTGATCACGCTGGCGGCGGCGCTGATGGTATTTCCGGCGGTGCGCGAGTACGGCGTGTCGCTGATGGCCTCGGCCGGCGCCGCCGGACTGGTGCTCGGCCTCGCCGCAAGGCCGGTTTTGTCCAACCTGATCGCCGGCATCCAGATCGCGATCACCCAGCCGCTCCGGGTCGAGGATGCGGTGATCATCAACGACCAGTGGGGCTGGATCGAGGAAATCACCAGCACCTATGTCGTCGTGCGGATCTGGAACTGGCAGCGGATGATCGTGCCGCTGGCCTGGCTGCTGGAACATCCGTTCCAGAACTGGACGCGCGACAGCTCCGACCTGATCGGCTCCGTCCACTGGCAGGTCGACTACACCGTGCCGGTCGATGCGCTGCGCAAGAAACTCGACGAGATCGTTCACGAAACGCCGCTCTGGAGCGGCAAGGTCGTGGTGCTTCAGGTCACCGAAGCGCTGGGCAACACGGTCGAACTACGCGCCCTGGTCTCGGCGCGCAATTCCGGCGAGGCGTGGGATCTGCGCTGCTTCGTGCGCGAGAAAATGATCACCTTCCTTCAGGCGGACTACCCGCACGCACTGCCAAAGCAGCGGCTCGCGGTTCACGGCCAGCCGATCCCGGCCGAGCCGTTCGAGACCCGGCCGGCCGGGGCGGATGCGCTGTGATCAGGCGGCGTCGGAAGCGCGGTCGGCCTTCTTGCGGGCGTGCGGATCGAGATGGCGTTTGCGCAGGCGGACCGCGCCGGGGGTCACCTCGACCAGTTCGTCGTCCTCGATATAGGCGATCGCCTGCTCCAGGCTCAGCCGGCGCGGCGGGGTGAGAAGCAGCGCCTCGTCCTTGCCGGCGGCGCGGATATTGGTGAGCTTCTTTTCCTTGATCGGGTTTACGTCGAGATCGTTCTCGCGCGAATGCTCGCCGAGGATCATGCCGAGATAAACCTTCTCGCCCGCGCCGATGAACAGCGTGCCGCGATCCTGCAGGGCGAACAGCGCATACTGCACGCTCTCGCCGTCGGAATTGCTGATCAGCGCGCCGTTGCGCCGGCCCTCCAGCGTGCCCTTCCACGGACCATAGCCGATGAAATGCCGGTTCATCACGCCGGAGCCGCGCGTATCGGTGAGAAACTCGCCATGATAGCCGATCAGGCCACGGCTGGGGATGTGGAAGGTCAGGCGCTGCTTGTCGCCGCCCGAGGGGCGGATATCCTGCAACTCGCCCTTGCGGCGGCTCATTTTCTCGACGACGACGCCGGCGAACGGCTCGTCGACATCGATCAGCACCTCTTCCATCGGCTCCTCGCGTGCGCCGGTCTCCGGGTTGTCCCGGGTCAGAACGCGCGGCCGGCCGATGGTCAGTTCGAAGCCCTCGCGGCGCATCGTCTCGATCAGAACGCCGAGCTGGAGTTCGCCGCGCCCGGCGACCTCGAACGCCTCGGTTTCGGTGGAATCGGCCACCTTGATCGCGACATTCCCTTCCGCCTCGCGGAACAGGCGTTCGCGAATCTGGCGGGAAGTGACCTTCTTGCCCTCACGGCCGGCGAGCGGGCCGTCGTTGATGCGGAAGGTCATCGCCAGGGTGGGCGGGTCGATCGGCGTGGCGGTCAGGGGCGCGGCAATCTCCATGCCGCCGATGGTGTCCGGCACGGTGGCTTCCTTGAGGCCGGCGACCGCGATGATATCGCCGGCGGCAACCGTCTCGACCGGCACCCGGTCGAGGCCGCGGAAAGCGAGCAGCTTGGTCAGGCGGCCGGTCTCCACCGTATGGCCGTCGATGCTCAGGACCTTGACCGGCATGTTGACGGTCGCCCTGCCCTGCTCGACCCGGCCGGTGAGCACGCGGCCGAGAAAATTGTCGCTCTCCAGAATGGTCGCGACCATGGCGAAGGGCGCGTCCTCGGGCAGGTTCGGCGCGGGAACATGGCGGACGATCAGGTCGAACAGCGGTGTGAGGGTCTCGCGCGGGCCGTCGAGCGTTTCGGTCGCCCAGCCCTGGCGGCCGGACGCGTAGAGCATCGGGAAATCAAGCTGCTCGTCGGTGGCGCCGAGGGCGGCGAACAGGTCGAACACCTCGGTGTGGACCTCATCGGCGCGGGCGTCCGGCCGGTCGATCTTGTTGACCACGACGATCGGCTTCAGACCGCGCGCGAGCGCCTTGCCGACCACGAACTTGGTCTGCGGCAGCACACCTTCGGCAGCGTCGACCAGAACCACGACGCCATCGACCATGCTGAGAATCCGCTCGACCTCGCCGCCGAAATCGGCATGGCCGGGAGTGTCGACGATGTTGATCCGCACATCGCCCCACTGCACCGCAGTGCATTTGGCGAGGATGGTGATGCCACGCTCACGCTCCAGGTCGTGGCGGTCGAGCGCGCGCTCGGCGACGTGCTGGTGCGCGCCGAACGAGCCGGACTGCTTCAGGAGCTGGTCGACCAGGGTGGTCTTGCCATGATCGACATGGGCGATGATCGCCACGTTGCGCAGCGTGTTCTGGGTCATGAGACGCATCTTTCGGGAATAAACGCGGTCGTCCTACACGTTTTGCAGTGCAAAAGCGAGCGGAACGCGAAAAGGGCGGCGCATGGCCGCCCTTCGGTATCGGCGATGGCGGTCCGGCTACATCGACGAACCGGAATTCGGCGCCGACATGCCGCCATTCGACATGCCACTGCCCGACATGCCGCCGTTCGACATACCGCTGTGAGACATCCCGCCATTCGACATCCCGCTACCCGACATGCCGCCGTTCGACATCCCGCCGTTCGACATGCCGCCGTGAGACATCCCGCCGTGAGACATCCCGCCGTGCATCTCCGACATCACCTTGTGTATCAGGCTCGACGCCTGCTGGTACTGCCCGCCATCGACCGCCTGGCGCGCATCGCGGATCGCCGAAATCGCCGGGGAACTGATCGGCCCGTTCACCGTTCCCTGAACATAGGAATTGGTGAGCAAAACGGTCTCCGCCCGGCCGAGGGCGACATGGGCACGCGCCTGATCATGCGACATCACCGCCTGCTCGGCGATGTTCAGATAGGTTCCCGCCGAGGCATTATAGGGCATGGGGCCGCCCATTTTGTGCGAGATATAGGCGTTCGAGCCGCTGTCGTTGCTCATTCCCATGGCCTGACCGGAAGACGGCTGCATCGGCGTCGATGTCATACCGCCCTGGCCGGACGCCGCCGTGCCATTGGTGGTGTTCTGGGCCAGAGCGACGCCGCTCATCAGCATCAGGGCCGCGCCAGTCATCAGAAAAGCCCGCATGGTGAGATCCTTCCCGTTCATGAGCAGGGCCCCGGCAGCGAACGCGTTGTGCCGGGCCGGCCCGTGGATTAATCAGACCTTAGCGAGGTAGGAGTAGCGGCTGACCAAAGCAAGCGGTTGAGTTTGACCGCGCAATTAAACTGGAGTCAGAAATACCGATGCCCGACCCGGCTGCTCACGGCGCGCCTTGGCTGTTCCGCGGAAAAAGGCGCCGGCGCGGGCCGGATTCCGGTTCGATTTTCTGCACGATTCTCGTTTTGTGCGGCACGGCAAGAGCCGTGGCCAGCCCTCCGCCGCCCGTGGGTTGTGCCGCGGCGGCCCAGGCGGCGACGGCATGGGCCGGACTGCCCGACGGTCTGCTGGAGGCGATCGGCGTCGTCGAGAGCGGGCGATTCAACCGAATGACCGGCACCACCACCCCCTCGCCTTACGCGGTCGATGCCGACGGCGCCGGCCACCGGTTCGCCAGCGCGGCGGAGGCCGCCGATTTCGCGCGGCAATCCATGGCATCGGGCGCACGGGCGGTGGATGTCGGCTGTTTCCAGATCGATCTTCAGGACCATCCGGATGCCTTTGCCTCGCTGGACGACGCCTTTACCCCGACAGCCAATGCGGATTACGCGGCGCAGTTCCTGCTCCGGCTGCACGCGAAGCTCGGCTCCTGGGAAGCGGCGATCGGCGCCTATCATTCGGCGACGCCCGCGCTCGGGCTTCCCTATGCGAAGCAGGTGAACGCGGTCTGGCATGGGGAAATCGCCGGCAACCCGGCGGCGGCGAACGATCCCCCGATGCGCGACCCCTATGTGATCCGGCTCGCCGCATCGCACGGCGTGCTGCCGAAAATCATCACACCCTGAGGCGGCGGCACTCTCTGACAGGCACCCGTCAGACCATCAGGGTCCGGCGTAGCAGTTCGACATCCTCGGCAAAACCCGGATCGGCGCCGATCAATTGATTGACCTTGGCCACCGCGTGCATCACCGTGGTGTGATCGCGATTGCCGAACTTGCGGCCGATCTCGGGCAGGCTCCGGCTGGTGAGCTGCTTGGCGAGATACATCGCGATCTGCCTCGGGCGCGCGATGTTGCGGGCGCGCCGCGCCGACGACATTTCGCTGACCCGGATATTGTAGTGTTCGGCGACCCGCTTCTGGATTTCCTCGATCGTGACCTTGCGATCATAGGCGCGCAGCACGTCGTGCAGAACCTCGTGCGCGGCTTCCAGCGTCACCGGGCGCTCGAACAGATGGGCGTGGGCGACCAGCCGGTTCAGCGCGCCTTCCAGCTCGCGCACATTGGACGTGATCTTCCGGGCCAGAAATTCCATCACCCGGCCCGGCACCGGCACCCCGGCACGAGCCGCCTTCGCCTCCAGAATCGCGAGCCGCAGCTCGTAGGTGGTGGCGTGGACATCGGCAACCATGCCGCAACCGAGCCGTGTGCGCAGCCGATCCTCGATGCCGGAGAGATCCGAGGGCGACTTGTCGGCCGAGACGATGATCTGCTTGCCGGCATCGACCAGGGCATTGAACGTATGGAAAAATTCCTCCTGGGTGCCGTCCTTGCCGATCAGGAATTGCAGATCGTCGACCATCAGGACATCGACGCTGCGCAACTCGTTCTTGAACTCGATTGTCGATTGCCGGCGCAGCGCGCTGATGAAGCGGTGCATGAATTTTTCCGCCGACATATAGGCGACGGCGACTTCGCGGCCGGCGCGGTGCGAAAGCTCCCAGGCGATCGCGTGCATCAGATGGGTCTTGCCGAGCCCGACACCGCCATAGAGGAACAGCGGGTTGAATCCGGGCGCGGCATGGCCGTCGGCGACGCGTCGGGCACAGGCATAGGCGAATTCGTTCGGTTTTCCGACCACGAACGTGTCGAACGTAAAGCGCGGGTCGAGCGGTGCCGCGGTATCCGGGCGATCTTCGGTATCCCGTTTCGCGGCGGCGGCCCTGCCCTGTGCCGGAGACAGCGGCGGTTCGGCCAGATCGGGGGCGGGAGCGGTGCTGCCCGCCGGCCGCGTGCGGATATCGACCCGGCGAACCGACTTGTTTTCGGACTGCCAGAGCGCGGTCAGCAGGGAGCCGTATTCCTTGTTGACCCAGTCGCGCAAGAACCGGGTCGGCAGCATGACGGTGATCTCATCGCCGTCGAGCCCGTGCAACACCGCCTGACGCAGCCAGTGACGGTATTCGACCTCGCCGATCTCCTCCTGAAGGCGCGTCCGCACCCGCGCCCATTGGCGCACCAACAGATCACCGTTCATGTCCTCGGAAACAAGGCCCGCCGGTTTGGTGGCTTCGGCTGGCTGATCCTGCAAAATCTGGACTTCCAATCCCATCGCCTCCCTCATCCTGCCTCATTCTCCGCCGGTTCGACCGATAGTCAGTCTCCCCCGTCATGTTTTTGCAACCAGGGGTAGAAATATCGTAATAAAGCTACACGCTGAAAACCCGTCCGGTTGATCGGAGAGCCCAGGTTAAGCCGAACCGACCACCCCGCGCAAGCCGGATGCCTTGGAAAAAATCGAGAAAAATCATTGAACTTTTCAAACATCTTCAACAAAACAGACGGTTGATCGGATTTTCTCAAGCGAGAAAAGATCACGACATCGCAAGTTGAATTTGGTTGCGCAGCAACAACGCGCAGCCGCTTGAGCGGCAAAAATCGCCTCAAAAGCGAGACAACGTCAAGCGAACCGAAGCACTCCCTCGATTCGTCCAGGATCACTTTTCAAAGCCGAACGGCCGCACAAGGCGGCCTTCAGGAAAATCAGGCGGACAACGCCTTGACCCGCGCCGACAGACGCGAAAGCTTCCGGGATACGGTGTTCGCCTTCAGCACGCCCTTGGTCACCGCCCGCTGCAATTCCGGCTGGGCCGCGACGAAAGCAGCGGCGGCAACGGCATGATCGCCGCCCGTAATCGCTTCTTCGATCTTGCGGACGAAGCTGTGGACGCGCGAACGGCGCGCCTTGTTGCGCGCTGTGCGGCGCTCGGTCTGGCGGATGCGCTTCTGGGCGGAGGCGATGTTGGCCATAGTGTGCTGCTTATCTCTTCAGTTCGTGGCAATAGACAAATCAGGGCTCGGCTGCGATACCGGGCCCCGTCTTCCGGGGTTGTCCTTATCGTTCCGGCCAGTCTCCGTCAAGCTGGGCTCTGTCAGGCAGGGCATCACGGGTGAAACGGAGGAAAGCTGCGCACAAGGCTGCCGCACACCAGTTGCCAGCCATTTACCATGACGAAAAAAATCAGCTTGAACGGCAGGGAAACCGCGGTCGGCGGCAGCATCATCATGCCGAGGCTCATCAGGATCGACGACACCACCAGATCGATGACCATGAACGGCAGGTAGACCATGAATCCCATCTCGAACCCCCGGCGCAGCTCGCCGACGACGAATCCGGGCACCAGAACGCGCCAGGGCACGTGCATCATGTCGGCCGGTGGCTTGATATGGGCGATGGCCAGGAACAGCCTGATGTCCGAGGCGCGGACATTGTCGGCGAGAAAGGCATGGAACGGCGCCGCCGCCTGACGGAGGCCGTCCATCGTGTCGATCGTCCCCTGGGTCATCGGCAGCAGTCCGACCTGCCAGGCCTGGGCAAAGACCGGCTGCATCACGAAATAGGTCAGGAACAGGGCAAGCCCGATCAGGACGGGGTTGGGCGGGATCGTCTGGGTTCCGAGGGCCGCGCGCAGGATGCCGAGCACGATGATGATGCGGGTGAAGGCGGTCAGCATGACGAGGAGACTCGGCGCCAGCGCGATCACGCCGATCATCACGACGAGCTGAATCAGCTTCGCGGTTTCCGGCGCGCCGCCATGACCGAGATCGAGCGTGACCGACTGGGCATGGGCCGCCGAAATCGTGCCAGCCATGAGCAGCAGAAGGATGGCGCCACTCCGGCAAAATCGGCGAAACAACGTCATGGCGCACCCTCCTGATCCTGCGCCCCGTTTCGTGCCGGAAGAACGATCAACCGGTCCGACACACCACCACTCAGGACCGCGAACCGGAAACCTCCCAGTTCGACGATCGACACCGTCCGGGTCCTGTCGATCCGGCACAGAAGCCGCGATCCAGGCGTCCCGGTGCTCCGCCCCCCCCGGGTAGGGCAACCCTGGGCAAGCCGGCGCGCCAGATCGAATCGCCGCGCCACGGCGGCAAGGCCGAAAAGCAGCGCGATCACCAGACTCAGGGCGCCGGCCGCGGATCCCAGCATCGCAACATTGATCACGATGCCGCTCCCGCACACCAGAATCTGGCAGACAAGGGATGGAGTTCGGGCGGGCGATTTGGTGTCATTGCCCCAAGACACCGCAAAAAAA
>DASVGZ010000015.1:0-4374 GCA_036379275.1 Acidiphilium sp.
GCACGGTGGCGAGCGAGGATTTTTACTCCGGCACCGCTGCGGCGCTCGCCGGCGGCACCACCATGATCATCGACTTCGTAATCCCCGGCCCGAGCGATTTCCCGCTCGACGCCTACCACACATGGCGCGGCTGGGCCGAGAAATCCGCCGCCGACTACAGCTTCCACGTCGCGATCACCTCGTGGTCGGATCGCGTGCATGACGAGATGGGCATCCTGACCCGCGAACACGGCGTCAACAGCTTCAAACACTTCATGGCCTACAAGGGCGCGATCATGGCCGACGATTCGGTCCTGTTGCACAGCTTCACCCGCGCTCTCGAACTCGGCGCCATCCCGACCGTTCACGCGGAAAACGGCGAGGCGGTGTTTCATCTCCAGCGCAAACTGCTCGACGACGGCATCACCGGACCGGAAGGCCACCCGCTCTCACGCCCGCCCTCGGTCGAAAGCGAGGCGGCGGAACGCGCCATCACCATCGCCGGCGTTCTCGGCGCACCGCTCTACATCGTCCATGTCTCGACCGCCGAGGCCGCCGCCGCGATCGCCCGCGCCCGCGCCAGCGGCCAGCGCGTGTTCGGCGAGGTTCTCGCCCAGCACCTGCTGATCGACGACAGCGTCTACCGCAGCCCGGACCAGGAATACGCCGCCGCCCACGTCATGAGCCCGCCGTTCCGCCCGCGCCATCACCAGAAGGCGCTCTGGGCCGGGCTCGCCTCCGGCCAGTTGCAGACCACCGCGACCGACCATTGCTGCTTCTGCGCACCGCAGAAAGCGGCGGGACGCGACAATTTCACCGCGATCCCGAACGGCACCGCCGGCGTCGAGGACCGGATGAGCGTGCTCTGGCACCACGGCGTCGG
Organism: Acidiphilium sp.; assembly: GCA_036379275.1. Classification (GTDB taxonomy): domain Bacteria; phylum Pseudomonadota; class Alphaproteobacteria; order Acetobacterales; family Acetobacteraceae; genus Acidiphilium. Next base: position 863 of record DASVGZ010000015.1, read on the forward strand.
CACCGGCCGTCTCACGCCGAACGAATTCGTCCGCATCACCTCGACCGCCACCGCGCAAATCTTCAACATCCACCCGCGCAAGGGCACGATCGCGGTCGGCAGCGACGCCGATATCGTGGTCTGGGATCCGAAGGCGCGGCGGACGATCTCCGCGCGCACTCACCATCAGAACGTCGATTTCAACGTCTACGAGGGCATGGAAGTCCAGGGCCTAGCCCGCCATACGATCACCGGCGGCCGCCTCGCCTGGACGAATGGCGATCTCCGCGCCGAACGTGGCGCCGGGCGCTATGTCGACCGGCCTTGCTTTCCGCCGCTGATGAAGGCAATCGCCGAGCGCAACCGCGCGGCGAAACCGCACGCCGTGCGGCGCGAACCGGCACTCGCCGCCACGCCTTGAACCCGAGACCCGGGCAAACCGGGCGGAGTCCGAAAGCTGAACCAGCACATCGCGCGCCCGGTCGAAGCCGCCGCGCGGGGGGAAATCGAATGAGCGAACAGACAGCGTCAGAAATCAGCGGCAGCATCGCCGTTCCGGCCGGCGCCGCCTACGATGCGCTGATCGAACGGGTGCGGTCGTCACCCCTCTATAACGAGGATCTGCGGCCGATCCGCGCCGCCGAGCGCAACTGGCACGGGCGCAACATCCTTGCCCTCTGGGTCAGCATGTCGATCGTGCTGACCACCTACACGCTTGCTTCCGGCCTGATCGAGGCGGGCATGACCTGGCAGGAGGCGATCTTCACCATCGGCCTCGGCAACGTCATCGTCCTGATCCCGATGGTCCTGAACGCCTATGCCGGGGTCAAATACGGCATACCGTTCCCGGTATTCGTCCGCTCCTCGTTCGGCACCCAGGGCGCGAAAGTCGCGGCGATCGCGCGCGGCCTTGTCGCCTGCGGCTGGTTCGGCATCCAGACCTGGCTCGGCGCGCTCGCGCTTTCGGAAATCGTCGGCCGGCTCTGGCACGGCTGGGCCGGCGTTCCGGGGCACGACTTCATCGCCTTCGCGATCTTCTGGCTGTTCGAAATGGCGATCATGGCCGGCGGGATGGACGCGATCCGCTCGCTGCAACGCTGGGCCGCCCCCCTGCTCGGCATCGTCCTGCTCGCCCTGTTCGGCTGGGCGCTCTCGGCCGGCGGCGGCCTGTCCGCCCCGCTCGCCGCCTCGGCCCATCTGAGCAAGGGAACCCACACCTTCTGGCAGTTGTTCTGGCCGAGCCTCGCCGCGAATATCGGCTACTGGGCAACCCTCAGCCTCAACATCCCCGACTTCACCCGCTACGCCACCAGCCAGCGCGAACAGCTCGTCGGCCAGGCCATCGGCCTGCCGATCGGCATGATGGCAACCAGCTTCGTCGGCATCTTCGTCACCGCCACCGCCTTCATGGTGTTCCACAAGGTGATCTGGAACCCGATCAACCTCGTCCCCTACATCACCAACAGCGCGGCGATCCTCGTGGTCGCGATGGTCGCGGTGATGGTCGCCCAGCTCAGCATCAACATGGCGGCGAACGTGGTGTCCCCGGCGAACGATCTCTCCAACCTCGCGCCGCGCCTCATCACCTTCCGCATCGGCGTGTTCATCACCGGGCTGATCGGCATCCTGATGCAGCCCTGGTACCTGATCGGCAACGCCGCCGCCTATGTGTTCACCTGGCTGTCCGGCTACGGCTCGCTGCTCGGCGCGGTCGGCGCGGTGATGATCATCGACTACTGGCTGCTGCGCCGGAAAACCCTGCATCTCGAAGGGCTGTACATCGAGAATCTCCGCTACCGGCGCTGGAACATCAGCGCCTTCATCGCGGTGATCGTCGCCGTGGTGCCGATGCTGCCGGGCTTCATCATCGCCTCCACCACGCCAGGCGGAATCCCCGCGCACACCACGGTTCTCACCCAGATCTACAGCTTCGGCTGGATCTGGTCGTTCCCGGTCGCCGGCTGCATCTATTACCTGCTCGAACGCGCGAAGGCGAAGGATCTCGACCTGCAATCGAACCCCGCCTGATTCAGAAGCACTCCGTTCCGGCCATGTCGCCTCCGCACGGCATGGCCGATCCCTTTCTCTGCCTGTCCGTCATCACGACGCCGCGCTTGCGAGACAAAAGTGATCCATTCATCCGCAAGAAAAATCGTCATCGCGAGCGAACCGCCCCCCTCAGGAAAAATCGTCATTGCGAGGCCGTATAACGGCCGAAGCAATCTATAATTTCTAACTTTATGACACTATATCTATTGACAACCGGATCAAAAATGTTCATATTTGGTTCGTGAATTCGGACGCACCATCATCAACCCGGACCATCGAGGCCTTGATCCGCCTCATCGAAGCCCTCTGCGCCATCATCGGCGTCTGGAGCGGAACCGGCGCGTCCAATGCTCGGCAACTTGCCCGGTCCGTACAAACCCTGCGCGACCTCGCCGAGCAGGTCCGCGCCATCCATGCCGATCGCACAGCCTCCGCGACCGCAAATCCTCCCGAAACCTTCGCCCGCATTCCGTCGAAAACCGCCCCCGCCCGGCCGCGCGCAAAACTCCTCCGTATTCGTCATCACGAGCGAAGCGACCTGATCCATCTTTCGGCGGGTGGACTCCTCATCGCAGGCAACTCCGCCACACGAGCGATCCACAGCACTGCCCGCGCACCGCCTTCACCACACGCGCCCCTGTACCTGCCCAACCTTGCCCGATCCACCCGATCAGGCGAGGCCTTCGGCGCTGCCTGTTGCCGAAACCGGATCATCCCGATACCCTGTATCGCATAGACGCCATCCACCGCGGCATTCCGCAACGGCCTTGAACCGGCACACCCCGATCGCCATTCTACCCCCGGAGTGGCGGCAGCGGCAATTATCCGTGTGCCAGACACACGCCGATCGCAAAACAGGAGCCTTCATGTCACCGACCCTTTCGGTCCGTGCCGTTACCAAGACTTACACGAACGGATTCACCGCCCTTCAGGGCGTCGACCTCGATATCGAGAAAGGCGAGATTTTCGCCCTGCTCGGCCCCAACGGCGCCGGCAAGACAACCCTGATCAGCATCATCTGCGGCACTGTCACGATGTCATCGGGACAGATCCTTGTCGACGGCCACGACATCGCCCGCGACTACAAGCTCACCCGCGCGCGAATCGGCCTCGTGCCGCAGGAAATCGCACTCGATATCTTCGCCCGGGTCCAGGATACGGTCAGCTTCAGCCGTGGCCTGTTCGGCAAGCGACCCAACCCTGCCTACATCGAATCGCTGCTGCGCGATCTCTCGCTCTGGGACAAGCGCAACAACCGCGTCATCGAACTCTCGGGTGGCATGAAGCGCCGGGTCATGATCGCGAAGGCGCTCAGCCACGAGCCCGACATCCTGTTTCTCGACGAACCGACCGCCGGGGTCGATGTCACTCTCCGGCGCGACATGTGGGCGCTGGTCCGCCGTCTGCGCGAAAAAGGCGTGACCATCATCCTGACCACCCACTACATCGAGGAAGCCGAGGAAATGGCCGACCGGGTCGGCGTC
>DASVGZ010000016.1:0-3223 GCA_036379275.1 Acidiphilium sp.
TCCGCCTGCCATGGCAGTCTATACCGAGGTTTCCGACGACGCTCTGGCCGAATTTCTCGGCCGCTACGACATCGGCCGGCTGGTCGCCTTCCGCGGCATCGCGGAAGGGGTCGAGAACAGCAATTTCTCGCTCCGCACCACGGACGGCGATTTCATTCTCACTCTCTACGAGAAGCGAGTCGATCCCGCCGATCTGCCGTGGTTTCTCGGGCTGATGGAGCACCTCGCCGCGCGCGGCCTGCCCTGCCCGCTGCCGGTGCGGGCGAAAGACGGCGCCAATCTCAACCCGCTCGCCGGCAAGATCGCGGCGATCACCACCTTCCTGCCCGGAATCTGGCCGAGGCGCCCTTCGGTTGCCCATTGCGCGCCGCTGGGCGAGGCGCTGGCCCGAATGCACCTCGCCGGCGCCGATTATGCGCCTACCCGCGCCAATGCGCTCGGCCCGTCCGGCTGGCGTCCCCTGCTCGATCGTTGCGGCAGCGCCGCCGACACCGTGCAGGCCGGTCTTGGCACCGAACTCGATTCGGTGCTCGGCGCGATTCTCGCCGCCTGGCCGGCGCATCTGCCACGTGGCCATATCCATGCCGACCTGTTTCCCGATAACGTGTTCTTCCTGGATGGTAAAATCTCCGGCCTGATCGATTTTTATTTCGCCGCGACCGACCTTTACGCCTACGACATCGCGGTCTGCCTCAACGCCTGGTGCTTCGAATCCGACTACAGCTTCAACATCACCAAATCCCGCGCCCTGCTGCGCGGCTACCGCTCGGTCCGCCCGCTCGACGCCGCCGAGGCCGCCGCCCTGCCGGTGCTCTGCCAGGGTTCGGCGATTCGTTTCCTGCTTACCCGGCTCTATGACTGGATCAACACGCCGGACGGTGCGCTGGTGACCCGGAAAGACCCCCTCGCCTACTGGCGGCGGCTGCGGTTTCACGCCCAGACCCGTTCGGAGGCCGATTATGGCCTCTGAGGACGCCACCCCGGTCGAGATCTGGACCGATGGCGGCTGCAAGCCGAATCCCGGCCCCGGCGGCTGGGCGGCGCTGCTTCGCCTCGGCGGGCATGAGCGCGAACTCACCGGCGCGGAGCCCGCCACCACCAACAACCGGATGGAACTCACCGCCGCCGCCGAGGCGCTGGAAGCCCTGAAGCGCCCGTGCCGGGTGCGGCTGCACACCGACAGCGAATATCTGCGCAACGGCATCACCCGCTGGCACGCGGGCTGGGTGCGGCGCAACTGGCGCAACGCCCAGGGCGACCCGGTCGCCAATTACGACCTGTGGCAGCGCATCCTCGTCGCCGCGAAACCGCACGCGATCGAATGGCTCTGGGTGCGCGGCCATGCCGGCGATGCAATGAACGAACGGGTCGACGCGCTGGCGACCAAAGCGCGCGACTCCCTGCGGTAATGGCTGCCCTGTATCGGGCACCCGAACCGCAAGGGATTGACCTTTCGACAAAATGGCCGTTTTTTAACCGGAAAATACCGGGAAGGAGGCTGTCGCCATCGGCGGCAGTGCGTTCCAACCTTCCCTTGAAGAGGCGGACTGCGAACGACCGGGGATGAACGGGTCCTGAGCACAGGAGACATGCCCGGCTTTCTGGATATCCAACCGCATCGTATGGAGGAGGAATCGTCATGAAAAAATATATTCCGGGGTCGAAAGCGGGGCGCCAGGCGCCGCTGCTTCTGGCCGCGACCGCGCTGGCCGGCTTCTCGCTGGCCGCGCTGACCCTGCCGGCCTATGCCGCCACACCGGCCTTCACCGCCAAGACGCCGATCAAGATCGGGGTGATCGGCGAGGAATCCTCGGTGGCCGGCGGTTCGATCACCAAGGCGGCGATTCTCGCGGCCGACCAGATCAACGCGGCCGGCGGCGTGGATGGCCACATGGTCAAGATCTTCACCTATGACGATCATTCCTCGGCGTCCGACGCGGTGCGCGCCTTCCAGCGCGCGGCGGGGCAGGATCACGTCAACGGAATCATCGTCTCGTATATTTCCGAGGTTGCGCTTGCGGTCGAGCCCTGGGCGGCGCGGCTGCACATGGTGACCATCACGCCGGGTGCGGCGACCACCAAGATCACCAAATTCGTTCACGATGACTATAACAAATACAAATACATGTTCCACGGCTGGATCAACTCGGATCTCGTGGCGCAGACAGCCTGCTCGGCGATGGACCAGATTTTGTTCAAGCCGTACCACATGACCACAGCCGTCACGATGAGCGAGGATGCGGCGTGGACCCTGCCGCTCGACAAGGAATTCGCGAAATGCCTGCCGAAGGTCGGCATCAAGGTGCTCGACCAGATCCGCTTCAACCCCGACACGACCGACTTCACCCCGATTTTCAACAAGATCGAGGCGATGCACCCCAGCGTGATCATGACCGGGATCAGCCATGTCGGCGTGCAGCCGACCGTGCAGTGGCATAACATGCAGGTGCCGATTCCGATGGCCGGCGAAAGCTATCAGGCCACGACATCGAGCTTCTGGAAGGACACCAACGGCGCCGCCGACGGCGTGATTACGGCGACAGCGGGGGCGCCCGGAGTCGCGGTGACGCCGAAGTCGATCCCCTTCATCGAGTCCTATACGAAGATGTATGGCGTTTCGCCGTCCTATGCCGGGTTCGCGAGTTTCGATGACGTGCATATCATCGCCAATGCCGTGGTCCGTGCCAAATCGCTCGATCCGGCCAAGATCGTCACGGCGATGGAGAAGACCGATTATCTCGGCGTGATGGGCCGGGTTCGTTTCTACGGCAAGAACAGCCCCTTCACCCACGGGATCGAGGTGAAGCCCGGACTGCTCACCGGCATCGTGATCCAGTGGCAGAACGGCAAGCAGGTCTGCGTGTGGCCGACCGATCTGTGCCACGGCAAGCTGGAATTCCCGGCCTTCGTCAAGCTGGCGGCGCCGGCTGCGCAGAACGGCTGAATTCTGACCGATATTTCGGGCTGGGCCGGTTCCGGTTCAGCCCGATTTTCGGGGGTGTTTCTTCCCGGTCAGACCAGCATTTCCGCTGCCTCGGCGACAAGGCTGATGACTCGCCCGAGAATCGCCTGGAGCGTGGCGAAGCCGGCATTCGGGGCGATCAGTTTTTCATCCATGTAGAGCGGCTTGGCGATTTCGATCTGCAAGACATGAACCCGCTCGCGCGGGCGGCCGTAATGGCGGGTGACGTAGCCGCCGGCGTAGGGGTCGTTGCGGCGGACC
>DASVGZ010000017.1:0-2710 GCA_036379275.1 Acidiphilium sp.
GTCTCGCACGCCGCGCGCGTGGGCGCGATGACAATCACGCGGCCTGTGGGCGGCTCGGCCGCGACGAAGGCCTGGCGATCAGGCGGGAGATAGTGGTCGCGGATGTCGCGCATCGAGCGTGTCGTTGGCAGGAAGGTCCCGGATGCGACGAGCCCGGCAGGACACGGTTCGTCTGCCAGGCTCGCGATCCCATTGTGGAAGCTATGCGCCCGCGCGCGAGTCACCAGTGCGCGGAATCGAGCAGCGCTACACGCCCCGATGCGGTATCCGCGGCTTCTGCGGCGGCGGATGCGGCGGTGACGCCGGCGAACGCTGGGGAATGATCCGAGGCTCGCGATGCGGCACGACCGGATCACGCCGCTCCGGTGGCTTCACTACCGGCGGTTTCGTCTCGCGTGGCTTCGCGCCCGGCATCGGCTCCGGCGTCACCTCCGGCGCGCGATCCGGCGTCACCGACCGCTGCGGCGGCTCGGCCTGTTTCACTCGATCATTGTCCAGATTCGGCACCGGAATAGGGACCAGGCCCTGCCTGCCGCGATCCGTGGCTCGGCTGCCCCGCAGTTCCTGCCCGAAAATCACCCGCGCGTTCGGCGGACGACGGCGAATCGCCGTCGCGCAATCGGTCGGCGCCGGCTGCCGACCCGCCGGCACCCCGTCAATCCAGATGCGGCACATCCCCGGCGGAGGCGATTCGCCGGGGGGCAGAACAGCCTGCCCGGTGTCACGCGCCTGGGCGCCAAGCGGCGCCACGAGGATGAGCATGAGGGCAATGGAAAGACGGACCATGAGATCTCCGGTACTGCTTGTCAGGGCGACTGGCCCCCTACCGCTGCATGGGCGGTGCCATCTTCTGCTGCCCCGAGCATGTCTGTATCGCCTTATGTGACAGTGACTTGCGACTACCAAGCCGGGCCAGACCGCGCCGACTGTCCACCATGCGGGACGCCTGGTGTCCGGAACTCGGCATAGGGCCAGCCCATGGGCTGCCCCTTGCTCAGTCCCCGAACGAGATCCCCGTGGCCCGCGCCGTCATCACCACGTCGTGCTCGGGGTCCACCCGTTTGGGTTCGAGCAGCACCATCTCGAAGGGAATCGTCACGATGTGCGGCGATTGCAGCGCCACCATCTGGCCGAATTTCCCCTCCTCAATGGCACGCACCGCCGCGCCGCCAAATCGCGTCGCCAGCAGGCGATCGTAACCGGTGGGCATACCGCCACGCTGCAAGTGTCCCAGCACGAGCGACCGACACTCTTTTCCCGTTCGCGACTGGATCTGTCGCGCGATCTTGTCGGCGATGCCGCCCACACGCTTCTCCTGGCCGGGCAGCGAATCGCCCAGGATGGATTCCTCGCCACCTACGGGAAACGCGCCCTCCGCCACGACGACGATCGAGAAATGCCGCCCCGCGCGATCCCGTGCGCGGATCTTCTCGCACACTTTCTCGATGTCGTACGGAATTTCCGGAATGAGGATCACGTCCGCCGTGCCCGCCACGCCGCTGTGCAGCGCGATGAAGCCGGCGTGCCGCCCCATGACCTCCATGACGATCACCCGATCATGGCTCTCGGCCGTCGTGTGCAGCTTGTCAATGGCTTCGATGGCCGTGGACACGGCCGTGTCGAAGCCGAAGGTCGTGATCGTGCCGCTCACGTCGTTGTCAATCGTCTTGGGCACGCCGACGATCTTGAGCCCGCGCTCGTACAGCTGCTGCGCGATGCACAGCGAGCCGTCACCGCCAATGGTGATGACCGCATCGATGCCCAGGTCCCGCGCCCGCTGCATCAGCTCATCCGAGCGGTCCAGCTCCTCGAGTGACCCATCGGCACGACGCCGCGGATAGTGAAACGGATCGCCGCGATTCGTCGTGCGCAGAATGGTGCCGCCCAGATGCGCGATGCCGCGCACCGACATCGCCGTGAGCGGCACGACCTCATCCTCCCCCATGAGTCCCGCGTAGCCGCGCTTGATGCCGAGGACTTCCCAGCCGCGGTTCACAGCGGACAGGACGGCGGCACGGATCACCGCGTTGAGTCCCGGGGCGTCGCCGCCGCCGGTAGAAATGGCAATGCGCATCGGCTACCCGATGCGCTCGTCCAACAGTGTCATGATCTCTCCTGCTCTGGCATGTCGCCCAAGCTTCGATTTCTCGAAAATGGGCTGGCCGTTGTACGATACCTCGAATCGCCCGCCGCGCGATGGAATCATCTCGATGTCCGCGTCGGGGTACTTCGCCCTGATCTCGGCCGCCAGACTGGTGGCCCGCGGAGTGTAGTTTCAGAGGGTGCAGTATTCGATCGCGATCTTCATGATGTCCTGATTGTGAAGGCGAATGAGTGCCTGACGACCCGGCTCGCTCTCCGGCCATCTGGCACAGCTGTGAAGTATAGCCGCACGCCTGAGCCCCGAAATGAATCGTGAACTGGCGCGGGAAATCGGTGCGCATGGCCGAGTGGCCGTTGGGTATATATCGCGCCCCAATACAGGACGGAACCCATGCAATCCGGTCACACTCTTGCCGAACTCCTCGTTGTCCTGACAGTCTGCGCCACACACAGCAGCATCGCGCTGCCCCGGTTTGCCGCCATTCGCGACCGCGCAGCGGTCCGGAGTGCCGCCGAACAGATCGAAGGGACGCTTGCCGCGGCGCGGCGCTCCGCGCTGTTGCACTCCGCCACGACGTCCGTCGTGTTCGACCCGGGCCGCCGCATG
>DASVGZ010000018.1:0-3648 GCA_036379275.1 Acidiphilium sp.
GGTATAGTCGCGTGCCAGAGTCACCGAATTGACCACGGCCTCCAGCACCGCTTCCGGCTCCATGCGGAGCTTGTATTTCATATGCAGCGGGCTGGTCGATAGAAAGGTGTGGATGCGTTTGCGTTCGGCCGGGCGGATCGCCTCGCCGGCGCGGATGATGTCTTCGCGCGCCGAACGGGCGAGACCGGCGATCACCGGCCCCTTGATCGTTCCGGCGATGCGGTGAACGCTTTCGAAATCGCCGGGGCTTGCGATCGGGAAGCCCGCCTCGATCACGTCGACACCGAGATCGGCCAACGCCTCGGCCATGCGCAGCTTCTCGTCGAGATTCATCGAAAAGCCGGGCGACTGCTCGCCGTCGCGCAGCGTGGTGTCGAAGATGATGACCCGATCCTGATCGATCGCGCCGAAATTGGGGTGTGTGAAACTTGTGCTGGTGGTCATGAGAAACTCGCTTCGCTGTCTGAACCTGTGCCCGTCTGATCCGATCCCCTGCGCGCGCCGGCATCGGGCCGGCTGTTACGCTCAGGGGCCGATAAGTCGAAGCGCGAGCGAGAGATCGGCGCGCGCGGCGAGGTCCGCACCCGCGGCAAACAGATCGTCAAGAGCGATCATGGCGCACATGAAATTTTATTAGCACTGGCCCGAGGCGGGATGCAAGCGGACTTTCGCGCCTTCGCTGCTACGCCGGCGCGGTCAGGGTGGCGAGCGCCGATATGTCCCTGCCGATCTCCCGATCCTCGACATGGCTGACCGCGCGCAGGCCGAGAGCATTGCCGAGACACAGCGCCTCCGCCTCGAACAGCCAGTCCGGCCTGATTTCCGCCTCGCGCACCTTTCCCGTGTCCAGCAGAACGGCCCGGCGGATTCCGGGCAGGGCGCCGTCGGCAAGGCGCGGCGTCAGCCACGCACCGTCCCGGCGCAGGAACACGGTGGCGACGCTCGATTCCGCCACAATACCCGCATGGTTCAGCAGGATCGCATCCGCCGCACCGCGCTCCTCCGCCTCGATCCGGGCAAGGATGCCGGGAAGATAGTTCAGCGACTTGATCCGGCAGAGCGGCGAAGCCGCGTCACGGGCAATGCCGCGCGCGATGATAACGCGAACCGGCCCCGTGGCCGGCGGCAATAGTGCCGCCGTCACCATCACTGTTGGCGTCTGCCCCGGTTGCGGCAACACCCCGCGCGGTCCGGCTCCGCGCGTCACCGTCAGGCGCAGTACGCCATCGACGAGGCCGTGGGCTGCAATCAGCGCGGCGAACGCACAGTGCAGAACCACATCGTCCGGTACCGCGAGGCGAAGCAGCGTGGCACCGGCGCGCAGGCGAGCGATGTGCCGACCTACGTGACATGGCTGGCCCGTAGCAACCCGGATCGTCTCGAACAGCCCGTCACCAAGCAGGAGACCGCGATCGGAAGGGTCGATCCGCGCCGACCGGGCGGGCACCAGCGCGCCGTTCAGCCAGACAAGGGCATCATCGGGGGGAGCGTCAGTCATCATGCGCCGCGAGCAGGGGAGCTACTTTCAACCGCATTTCCTGATACTCCGCCTCCGGATCGCTGTCCCACACGATGCCGCCGCCCGCCTGGGCGAACAGTGTTTCTCCGGCGGCGACGATACTGCGAATGACGATCGCACTGCCCATCGCGCCGTCGAACCCGAGCCAGGCAAGCGTGCCGCAATAGGCGCCGCGCCGCGCCGTCTCGATCTCGTCGATGATCTGCATCGCCCGGTGCTTGGGTGCGCCGGTGATCGAACCGCCGGGGAAACCCGCGCGCAGCAGGTCGATCGCGCCAAGGCCGGGCCGCAGCCGCCCCCTCACCGCCGAGACCAGATGGTGCGCGCGGGAGAATGTTTCCAGCGCGCAGAGTTCGGTCACCTGCACACTGCCGATCGCGCAGACCCGGCCGAGATCGTTGCGCATCAGGTCGGCGATCATCAGGTTCTCGGCCCGGTCCTTCGCCGATTCGAGCAGGGCGTGACCGAATCGTTCGTCCTCTTCGGGTGTCGTCCCGCGCGGCGCGGTGCCCTTGATCGGCCGCGTCTCCACCCATCCGTCAGGGGCAAGGCAGAGAAACGCTTCCGGCGACGCGCCGATGATCGCGACGCCATCGCCGCAGTCGAGATATCCGGCGAACGGCGCCGGGCTCTGCCGGCGCAACGCGGTATAAAGCGCGGGCAAGGCAAGACCGGCGGGCCAGACCGCCCGGAACCGGTGGGTCAGATTCGCCTGAAAAATATCGCCCGCCGCGATATAGGTGCGCACCCGCTCGACCCGTTCGCGATATTCGTCCTCGGTCCACTCCGCCTGCCAGTCCAGCCTTGGGGCAATGCCGGGATAGGCAGGCCGGTCGAGCCACCGATGCAGCGCATCGAGCCGGGCAGCGGCAGGCGCATCCGGGCGATCATGCCCGACAAACCAGAGCTTTCCATTGCGATGGTCGAAGCCGAGAACTGTATCGTACAGGCCGAACCAGCCACCGGGCAGTCCGGGAACCGGCGGGTGCCGAGTCTGGATTCCGGCGGCGGCGACGCCCGCATCGTAACCGAGAAACCCGATTGCTCCGCCAGTGAACGGCAGGGGTGGATCATCCGCTGTCTCGTGGCGGCGCCGGTCGAACCATGCACCGATGGTAGCAAAAGGATCATCCACCGGACCGACATCGAGCCGCAGGACCGCGACCGGATCGGGGCAAAGATACGAGAATTCCGAGCGTGGATCGCCTCCGGTGGCGCTGTCGAGAAACGCAAGATGCGGGTCGCCGGCGAGCGCCGCGAAACACGCCAACGGATCGCGCCAGGGGAGTTCGGTCACCAGCATCGGCGCGGTTTGGCACGGCTAACTGTCCCGCGCCAGAAATTCCCGCGCGAAGGCAAGAAACTCGCCGGTCACGGCGCGATGGTCGGCACGCCAGGCGATGCTGACATCGGCGGAAGCAGTCGTGCCGTCGAGCGGACGGTAGGCGATTTCCGCACGCGCGAGGCGGCCGATGCTCTCGGGCAGAAGGGCGATGCCGAATCCCGCCGCGACCAGATTGACCAGGGCCTGGGCATCGCCAGCTTCCTGGGTGATGCGCGGCGAGAACCCGGCCTCGACGCAGCACGCCCAGAGATGGCGGGCGAAGCGGGAATCGGCCTGGCGCAGGAATACGAACGGCTCATCGCGCAATTCCGCGAGAGCGACCGATTGTCGCGCGCCGAACCGGTGCCCGCGCGGCAGACCGAGCCCGACCGCCTCGGGCCAGGCACGCTCGGTCACCAGATCGGGCTCGTCATCCGGCCAGCGCAGGAAGCTGAGATCGGTGCGCCGGCCGAGCACCGCTGCCTCCTGCTCCTGCGGCGACATCTCGTGCAACCGTAGCACGACCCCCGGATAACGCTCGCGATAGGCGGCGAGCAGCGTTCCCAGCCGCCCGCCGAGCACCGATCCGGTCAGGCCGATCTCCAGCGAGCCGAGATGGCCGCGCCCGATCGCCCGCACTTCTTCGGCCGCGCGCGTGGCTTGACCGAGAATCGCCCGGGCATGGTCGAGCAGGGCCATGCCCGCCGCGGTCAGGCTGACTTTCCGGCTGGTGCGTTCGAACAGTGCAACCCCGAGTTCGGCTTCAAGATCGCGGATCTGCTGGCTTAGCGGCGGTTGAGACACG
>DASVGZ010000019.1:0-3696 GCA_036379275.1 Acidiphilium sp.
TCCAGCAACGTGCCCTTGACCGAAGTTCCCGAGACGCTGGCGAAGAAGCTGCCCCGCTATCCAACCGTTCCGGCGGTGCTGATCGGCTGGCTTGGCCGCCGTAGCGATTACGCCGGACAGGGGCTTGGAGAAGCCTTGCTGTTCGATGCCGTCAAGACGGTGGCGACAGCGCCCATCGGCGCACATGCCATCTTCGCTGACGCGATCAACGATCAGGCTGCGGCCTTCTATGCAGCCTTTGGCTTCGTGCCTTTGCTCCGGCGGCCGCGCACCCTCTATCTGCCGGTGGCAACGGCGCTGGGTCTGTTGTCGCCCTGACGATCGCTGCATGGCAAGCCTTTGACAAAGGCCGGCCATAACTTGCCGACTCGGTTCGTCCTTGCCATATAGACGGCATGGATACGTCGTGCCGCCGGCCTTGGCGTGCGGGTTCCAGAGCTTCCCGCCGCATCGTGACCCCGTTCTGGGACAGGTTCAGTCGTGCCTGACGGCGGGCAAAACTTCCCCGCTCTCGTGCTGAATGCGGATTTCCGCCCGCTTTCCTATTTCCCGTTGTCGCTCTGGGCCTGGCAGGATGCCGTGAAGGCGGTGTTCCTCGACCGGGTGTCGGTCCTGTCCGAATACGAGCGGGAGGTGCATTCGGTCACCTTCGCGATGCGCCTGCCCTCGGTCATCGCGCTCAAGGATTTCGTGCCCTCGATGCGCCATCCGGCCTTCACCCGGTTCAACGTGTTCCTGCGCGACGGTTTCACCTGCCAGTATTGCCAGCACCGGCTGCCCGCGCCGGAACTCACCTTCGACCACGTGATCCCGCGCGCGCGCGGCGGCCGCACGACCTGGGAAAACGTGGTCACCGCCTGCGGCGCCTGCAACCTGCGCAAGGGTTCGAAACTGCCGCGCGAATGCCGGATGTATCCGCACGAGGCGCCGCGCCGGCCGAATTCGTGGGAATTGCAGGATCGCGGCCGGGCCTTCCCGCCGAATTATCTGCATGAAAGCTGGCGCGATTTCCTCTATTGGGACGTGGAACTGGAAACCTGATCCCAACCCGGAGGCTCCAATGCCCGAACTGGTCTTCTACACCCATCCGCAGTCGCGCGGGCGGACCGTCCGCTGGATGCTTGAGGAAATCGGCCAGCCTTACCGCACCGAAGTGCTTGGCTACGGCACCACGATGAAAGCCCCCGCCTATCTCGCGATCAACCCGATGGGCAAGGTTCCGGCGATCCGTCATGGCGATACGGTGGTGACCGAGGGTGCGGCGATCTGCGCCTATCTCGCCGATGCCTTTCCCGAGGCCGGGCTCGCGCCGAAACCGGACTCCCCGCTGCGTGGCCCCTATTACCGCTGGCTGTTCTTCGTCTCCGGCCCGTGGGAATCCGCCTTCAACGACAAGGCGCTCGGATTCGCCGTGCCGGAAGATCGCAGGCGGATGGTCGGCTATGGTTGCTACGAGGACGCGGTGAACACGCTCGAATACGCGGTCTCCCGGCCCGACTACCTGCTTGGCGATAGCTTCAGCGCGGCCGATCTCTATGTCGGCTCGCATATCGGCTTCATGCTCCAGTTCGGGATGCTGGAAAAACGTCCGGCCTTCGAGGCCTACGCCGAACGCACCCTGAGCCGGCCGGCCGCCATCCGCGCCCGCGAGATCGACGACGCGCTCGCCGCCGAAATGCAGAACGCGCCCGCGGCATAGTTTCATTGCCCTGACATATCGGCTATCCGGGCACCACGGAGAGCCGATATGACACAGTCCATCCCCAATTCCCTGCGCAACCTGCCCGACGAGCGCGGCCGGTTCGGCGATTTCGGCGGCCGGTTCGTCGCCGAGACGCTGATGCCGCTGATTCTGGAACTTGAGTCGGCTTACGACGCGGCGAAGCGCGACCCGTCGTTCCAGCAGGAACTCGACTATTATCTCGAACATTACGCCGGCCGGCCGAGCGCCCTCTGGTTCGCCGAACGGCTGACCGCGAAACTCGGCGGCGCAAAAATCTATTTCAAGCGCGACGAACTGAACCATACCGGCTCGCACAAGATCAACAACTGCCTCGGCCAGATCCTGCTTGCCAAACGCATGGGCAAGACGCGGATCATCGCCGAGACCGGCGCCGGCCAGCACGGGGTTGCGGCCGCGACCGTCGCCGCCCTGTTCGACCTGCCCTGCACCGTCTATATGGGCGCGACCGATGTCGAGCGGCAGCAGCCCAACGTGTTCCGCATGAAGCTGCTGGGAACCGAGGTCCGCCCGGTCACTTCCGGCGCCGGCACCCTCAAGGATTCGATGAACGAGGCGCTGCGCGACTGGGTCGCGAATGTCCGCGACACGTTCTACATCATTGGCACCGCCGCCGGGCCGCATCCGTACCCCGCCATGGTGCGCGACTTCCAGTCGGTGATCGGCATCGAGGCGCGCGAACAGATGCTGAAGGCCGAGGGCAGGCTGCCGGATGTCGCGATCGCGGCGATCGGCGGTGGCTCGAACGCGATCGGCCTGTTTCACCCGTTTCTCGACGATGACGTGAAGCTGATCGGCGTCGAGGCCGCGGGGTTCGGGCTCGATTCCGGCAAGACAGCAGCGTCGTTGTCACGCGGCCGGCCGGGCGTCCTGCACGGCAACCGGACCTATCTGTTGCAGGACGCGGACGGCCAGATCGACGAGGCGCATTCGATTTCAGCGGGGCTCGACTATCCCGGAATCGGGCCGGAACATTCCTACCTGCACGAGATCGGCCGGGTCGAATATACCGCCGTCACCGACGACGAGGCGCTGGCCGCGTTCCAGCTCTGCTGCCGTACCGAGGGCATCATCCCCGCGCTGGAACCCTCGCACGCGCTCGGCCATGTCGTGAAAATCGCCCCCGCGATGCGCAAGGACCAGATCATCCTGATGAATCTCTGCGGCCGTGGCGACAAGGACATCTTCACCGTGGCGAAGCACCTGGGAGAAAAGCTGTGAGCCGGATCGCCGCGACCTTCGTGAGCCTGAAGCAGCAGGGCAGGGCAGGGCTGATCCCGTTCGTCGAGGCGTTCGACCCCGACCGGGCGACATCGGTCGCCCTGCTCGCCGGCATGGCCGCGCGCGGCGCCGACATCATCGAGATCGGGATGCCGTTCACCGACCCGATGGCCGACGGCCCGACGATTCAGGCCGCCGGACGGCGCGCTTTACTCGCCGGGGCGACCCTTGCCGGCGTGCTCGGCCTGGTCCGCGAGTTCCGGGCCACTAACGACACCGTGCCGCTGGTGCTGATGGGCTATCTCAACCCGATCCTGTCCTACGGGGTCGAACGTTTCGCGGTGGATGCCGCGAAAGCCGGGGTGGACGGACTCATCATCGTCGATCTGCCGACCGAGGAAGCCGACCTCGTCCTGTCCGACTTCAAAAAGAACCGGCTGGATCTGATCCGGCTGGTTGCCCCCACCACGTCGGACGCGCGCCTGCCCGTTGTGCTGAAGGACTCGTCGGGCTTTGTCTATTACGTGTCGATCACCGGGGTCACCGGAACCCGAACCGCCTCGGCGGCCGATCTCGCGCGCGACATTCCGCGCATCCGCGCCGCGACCGACCTGCCCGTCGCGGTCGGCTTCGGCGTGCGCACCCCCGAACAGGCGGCGACCGTGGCGCGCCACGCCGATGCTGCGGTGGTGGCTTCGGCGTTGATCGATCGCATGGTCGCCGGGCTCGATGCC
>DASVGZ010000020.1:0-2399 GCA_036379275.1 Acidiphilium sp.
TGACGACAAGAGCTGCGCGAACTCGGTCTATCTCCTGCCCCAGGAGGGAAGCGAAATCTGGGTCGACACCATGGCGATTCCGACCCATGCGCCGCATCCGAAACTCGCCTACGAATTCATCAACTTCATCCTGTCGGCCAAGGCCGGGGCGGAGCTGTCGAACTTCAACCTCTATGGCAGCCCGAATCAGGCCGCCGAACCGCTGCTGGGCGCCGAGGTGAAGGCGCCTCTGGTCTCGCCCACACCGGCGCAGCTCAAGACCCTGCACTTCCTGCCTGCGCTCGCCGGCGCCAAACTCCAGGAATTCAACGCGATCTGGACCGCGGTGCGACAACACTGATGACATACGGCGCGCCCATCCCGGGCGCGCCGGATTTTCCCGAGGCTTTCATGATCGACCTTAAAGAATGGTTCAACGAACATCGCATTACCGAAGTCGAGTGTCTGGTTCCCGACATCACCGGTATCCCGCGCGGCAAGATCATGCCCGCGCAGAAATTCCTGCAAGGCGGCTCGCCGCGTCTGCCTGAAAGCATTTTCATCCAGTCGGTGACCGGCGAATACCCGGACGACCCCGACGACGTTCTGACCGATCCTGCCATCATCGATGTCAAACTGATCCCGGACCCATCGACGGTTCGCCTCGTGCCCTGGGCGCATGAGCCCACCGCGCAGATCATTCACGACTGCCAGTATGCCAATGGCCGGCCGGTGCCGATCGCGCCGCGGCAGGTTCTGCATCAGGTGCTCAACCTCTATGCCGAGCGCGGCTGGAAACCGGTTCTCGCACCGGAACTCGAATTTTATCTGGTCGGACGCAACACCGACCCCGACTATCCGCTGGTGCCGCCGATCGGCCGCTCCGGCCGGCAGGAATCCGGCCGGCAATCCTACTCGATCGACGCGGTCAATGAATTCGACCCTCTGTTCGAGGAGATGTACGATTTCTGCGAGGCGCAGGACCTCGATCTCGACACGCTGATCCACGAGGAAGGCGCGGCGCAGGTGGAGATCAATTTTCTCCATGGCGACCCGCTGAGCCGCGCCGATCAGGTGTTCCTGTTCAAGCGCACGGTGCGCGAGGTCGCGCTCCGGCACGACATCTACGCGACCTTCATGGCCAAGCCGATGGGTCAGGAACCGGGAAGCGCCATGCACGTCCACCAGAGCGTGGTCGATGCCGAAACCGGGGAAAACCTGTTCACCGACCGCGACGGCAAGCCGAGCACCCTGTTCCTGTCCTTCATCGGCGGGCTGCAGAAATACATTCCGGCGATCATGCCGGTGTTCGCGCCGAACGTGAATTCCTATCGCCGGCTCACGCGATTCTCGAACGCGCCGATCAATCTGCAATGGGGGCACGACAACCGCACCTGCGGCCTTCGGGTGCCATTCGGCGAACCTTCGGCGATGCGGGTGGAAAACCGCGTGCCGGGCGCCGACGCCAATCCCTATCTCGCATTCGCCGCCTCACTCGCCTGCGGCTATCTCGGCATGGTCGAAGGCCTTCAGGCGACCCCGGCGTTCCGCGGCTCGGCCTATTCGCAACCCCACAGCCTGCCGCACGAATTGTCGCACGCGCTCGAAATGATGGCGCAGAACAAGCCGATGAGCGATATTCTCGGCTCACGGCTGATCGAGGTCTTCGTCGCGGTGAAGCGCATCGAATACGAAACCTATCTGCGCGTCATCAGTTCCTGGGAACGTGAGCATCTTCTGCTGAACGTCTGATCCCATGGCACTGTCGAACTACTACGAGGCCACAGCGCGGCTGACCGCAACCACAACGCCGCTCGAAGGCGACCTGCGTTGCGATGTCGCCATTCTCGGCGCGGGCATAACCGGGATTTCCGCTGCACTGCACCTCGCCGAGCGCGGTTACCGCGTCGCGGTGCTCGAAGCCGAACGCATCGGCTTCGGCGCCTCGGGGCGCAATGGCGGACAGGTGCTGCCCGGTTTCGCCGCCGATCAGGTCAAGGTCCGCCGGATCATGGGCGAGGCCGTGGCGAAGCATCTCTGGGACATGTCGATCGAGGCGGTCGATCTGCTGCACGCGCAGGTCGCCCGTTTTGCGATTCCGTGCGACCCGCAGCGCGGCTATCTGCATGTCGCGGTGAAGGAGCGGCAGGTTCGCGAACTCGAAGCCTGGATGCGCGAACTCGATGCCCTCGGCACGCCGGGTTTTTCGCTCCTGCGTGGCGGCGATCTGCAATCGCGCCTTGCCAGCCCGCGCTACAAGGCCGCGATCTTCGACCCGATCGCCGGACATATCCATCCGCTCAACTACACGCTCGGCCTTGCCCATGCAGCAATGGCGGCGGGGGCGGAGATTTTCACCGGCACGCGGGTCGAAAAGATCGAACAGGACAACGGCATCCGGCTCACGACGAAAGGCGGCA
>DASVGZ010000021.1:0-6689 GCA_036379275.1 Acidiphilium sp.
AACGGTGATCAAGAGCACGCGCGACGGCAAGCCCTACACGACCTTCGAGGTCACCGACGGGCAGGCGGCGATTCCGGTGGTGTTCACCGGCGTTCTGCCCGGGCTGTTCCGTCAGGGGCAGGGGGTGGTGACGCTCGGCGCGATGGCGCCGGACGACCGCGAGTTCATCGCCACCACGGTGCTTGCCAAGCATGGTGCCGACTACATGCCGCGCGATGTCGAGCTCGCGCTGCGCAAGTCGGGGAAATGGAACCCGAAATTCGGCCCGGCGCCGAATCCCGGAGCGTGGGACGACAAATCGCCGAAAGCCATCGAAGAGGCGGACAACAGGCAATGATCCCGACATGATCCCGACCCTTGGCCATTTCGCGCTGGCGCTGGCGCTGGCGATCGCCGCGGCTCAGGCGGTGATCGGGCTGTTCGGCCCGATGCTGCGCGACCGGGTTCTGCTCCGTACGGCCCCGGCGCTCGCGATCGGTCAGTTTCTGATGCTCTGCGCGTCCTTCGCCGCCCTGGTCTGGGCCGGTGTGGTGTCGGATTTCACGGTGAAGAACGTCGCCGATTTTTCCAGCAGCATCACGCCGCTGTTTTATCGGGTCACCGGAACCTGGGGCAATCATGACGGCTCGATGCTGCTCTGGTGCCTGATCCTGTCACTGTGCGGGGCCGTGGTCGGGATTTTCGGCACCAACATCCCGACCAGCCTGCGCTCGCGGGTGCTCGGCGTGCTCGGACTGGTGTCCGGCGGGTTCCTTCTGTTCACCCTGACCGTATCCGACCCGTTCCAGCGGATCTGGCCGCCGCCGCTGACCGGTGCGGGGGTCAACCCGATCCTGCAGGATCCCGGCCTCGCGGTGCATCCGCCGATTCTCTACACCGGTTATGTCGGGTTCTCGATCGCCTTCGCTTTCGCCGTTGCCGCGTTGATCGAAGGGCGGGTCGATGCCGCATGGGGGCGCTGGGTGCGGCCCTGGACTCTGGTGTCCTGGCTGTTCCTGACCGCCGGCATCTGCTTCGGCTCGCTCTGGTCCTACTACACGCTCGGTTGGGGTGGGTTCTGGTTCTGGGATCCGGTCGAGAACGTGGCGCTGCTGCCGTGGCTGACCGGCACCGCCCTGATCCATTCGGCGATCGTGGTGGAAAAGCGCGAGGCGCTGAAGACCTGGAGTGTCCTGCTCGCGATCGCGACCTTCTCGATGAGCCTGTGCGGCACGTTCCTGGTGCGGTCGGGCCTGCTCAATTCGGTCCACGCCTTCGCCGCCGCGCCCGACCAGGGGCTGTTCATCCTTGCCCTGCTTGCGCTGACCATCGGCGGCTCGCTTCTCCTGTTCGCGTTCCGCGCGCCCAACCTCGCCACATCGGGGCTGTTCGCGCCGGTCTCGCGCGAGGGGGCGCTGATCCTGAACAATATTTTTCTCTGCGTCATCGCGGCGGTGGTGTTCACCGGCACCATGTATCCGCCCTTCGTCGATCTTCTGTTCGGCCAGCAGATTTCGGTGGGCGCGCCGTTCTTCGACCAGGCTGTCCTGCCGCTGACCGCGCCGCTGATCCTGGCGATGGCGGTCGGCCCGATGCTGCAATGGAAGCGCGCCGCGATCATGCCGGCGCTAACCAAGCTCTGGGCCGGCGCGGTGATCGCCGTGATCGTTTTTGCGTTCCTTCTGTTCCGGGGCCATGCGATCGCCGCACTCGGGCTCGCCGGCGCGGCGTGGGTGATCATCGGCGCCGTCGTCGACCTCGCGGAAAGAGTCAGGCTGTTCCGGGTGCCGCTGGTTCAGTCCTTCACCCGGCTGTTCACCATCCCGCGCGCCTCGGTCGGCGCGGCGCTGGGCCATCTCGGCTTCGGTGTTCTGGTGCTCGGCATCGCCGGGATGACGCTGCGTGTGCATACGGTGACGGTGCTGCATCCCGGTCAGGGCGTCGATCTCGGTGGCTATCGCTGGGTGCTGGACAGCATCGCCCCGGTGCAGGGGCCGAATTATCAGGCGCGGCAGGCGACGGTCACCGTTACCCGCCATGGCAAGCTGGTCATGACCCTGAAGCCGGAGCGAAGGGTTTTTACCGCGCAGAAAGTCGATACGATGGCGGCGGCGATCCGCACCAACGGGGTGCGCAACCTGTTCGCGACCTTCGCCGGCGAGGACAATTCCGGCGGCGGCGAGTTCCAGTTCAACGTGCATCCGTTCGCGCCGGAAATCTGGCTCGGCGGGCTGATCATGGCGCTGGGCGGGGCGATCTCGCTCTCCGACCGGCGGTTCCGCATCGGCGCGCCGGTGAAGAAGCGGCTGCGCAAGCCGGCCGGCTCGGCGACGGTCTGAAAAGCCGATGGCCGCTCCCTCCGTTTCGCGCCGTCTGATGCTCGGCCTGCCGCTCGCCGTGGTGGCGACGGGCGGGATCGGGTTCTATGCCCTGCTGGAGCGGATGCGCAGCGGCAGCTACAACCCGCAGGATTTCAACAACCCTCTGGTCGGTCATCCGGCGCCGGAGTTCACCCTGCCGGGGGCCGATGGCCATCAGGGATTCGACCGGGCGGCACTGGCCGTGCAGAAGCGCCCGGTTCTGGTCAACTTTTTCGCCTCCTGGTGCGTTCCCTGCGCGGGCGAGGCGCCATTCCTCGACAAATTGGCGCAATCGGGGCTCGATCTCTGGGGCATTGCCTATCAGGACAAGCCGGAGGCGCTGGCCCTCTATCTCGCCAAATACGGCAACCCGTACCGGCGGGTCGCGAGCGACCGGAGCGGGCGGGTCGCGATCAACTGGGGCGTCTACGGCGTGCCGGAGAGTTTCCTGATCGCGCCGGGCGGCATGGTGCGCTGGCATGTCGCCGGGCCGCTGGTGCCGGAGGTGATTCAGCGCCAGCTCATGCCCGCCCTGCGTCGGCTGGCCTGATCCGGTCCGGTCCCGATGAAGCGCGTTTTGATCCTGCTCTGTCTCGGCCTCATGGTGACGTTCGGCATCGCCGTCGCCGCCGGGACCGCGGCCATGGCCGATACGCTGGCCACGCCCACCACCATCGTGCGCGACGGGGTGACGCTGACCATCGCTCAGGAGAAGCGCGCCGAGGTGATCGGCAACAAGCTGCGCTGCCTCGTCTGCCAGAACGAGACGGTGGAGAATTCCCGCGCCGGGCTTGCGAAACAGTTCAGGGGCATCATCCGCCGGCGGGTGGTGCGCGGCGAGACCAACGAACAGATCATCGCTTTCATGGTGAAGCGTTACGGGATTTTCGTTCTGCTGAAGCCGCCGCTGATCCCCCTGACCTGGCTGCTCTGGTTCTCGCCGGCGATCGCGCTGCTGGCGGGACTCGGCGTTGTCCTGCTCGCGCGACGGCGCACGGCGCCCGGGCCGGAACCGGATCTGACTGAAACCGAACGCGCCCGGCTGAAGGATATTCTCTCGTGACCTGGTTATGGATGGCGGTTCTCGCCCTGATCGCGATCTCGCCGGTTCTCGTGGTTTGGGGATGGCGCGGACAGATCCGCTACCGGCGTGACACCGCACTTGCGCTCTACCGCGCCCAGCTCGTCGAGGTCGGGCGCGAACGCGATGAAGGGCGGCTGCCCGAAACGGAATATCAGGGCGCGCGGCTCGAGGTGGAGCGAAGGCTGCTGGCGGCCGATGCGCTGCCCGAACCCGAGGCGAACCGCCGCACACGCGGGTTGCTGATCGCCGTTCTGGTGCTGATTCCGGTCGGCGGTCTTGCCCTGTTTCTGCCAGGCAGCCTGCCGATGATCCCTTCGGAGCCGCACGCGAAGGTGATGCACCTCGAGGCCGCGGCGCAGAAGCAGGACGACGCCCTGATCGCGAAGCTGGAGCATAAGCTCGCGGAAATGCCGCCGAACTCGCCGCACGCGCGAGAGGGCTATGTGTTGCTCGGCCAGGTGCTGGCGACCCGGAACCGGATGGCGGAGGCGGCGAAAGCCTGGAATATCGCGCTGGAGCAGAAATTCGACCCGACCCTCGCCGCCGAGACCGCCGAGGCGGAAACCCAGGCCGCCGGGCATGTGACGCCGGATGCCGCGGCCCTGTTCCGCCGGGCGCTCGGCCAGGCGCCGGCGAATGCGCCGTGGCGCGGTCTCGCCGAACAGCGGTTGCGCGAGGCGGCGGCGATCCTGCCGGCTGCCCCCTTGCCGAAAGACGCCTCGGGGGCCACATCCGCGCCATGACCGAAACAGACGATACCGTTATCCCGACCGAACCGGCGCAGGCCGAACAAAAACCCGCGCCGAAGGAAATCGGCGGCCCGAAAGGCCCCGAGCCGACCCGCTATGGCGATTGGGAACGCAACGGCCGCTGTTCGGATTTTTAAGAGCCGGCACTGACCGGCTTCCCGTTCCTGCTGATTCGTTCTCCATTTTCGCGAGGATTCCATGCCGGACCCGTTGCCAATGGCTTCGCTGCCAGTGACGCTGACCCTGATCGGCGGCCCGACCGTTCTGATCGACATTGCCGGATCACGGCTGCTCACCGATCCCACCTTCGATGCGCCGGGTTTCTATCAGTTGCCGCATGTGACGCTGGAAAAACTGACCGGGCCGAGCCTCAAGGCGGCGGAACTCGGCAAAATCGACGCTGTGCTGCTCAGTCATGACCAGCATTCCGACAATCTCGATACGTCGGGCCGCGCTTTTCTCGGCGAGGTTCCCGCCGTGTTCACCACGCCGGCCGGCGCCGCGCGGCTGGGTGGCGTCGCGCGCGGGCTCGAGGCGTGGCAGACGGTGGAGTTCGCCGGAGCGAACGGCAAGCCGATCCATATTACCGCTGCTCCGGCACGGCACGGCCCTGCCGGAATCGAGCCGTTGTCGGGCGATGTCGCCGGGTTCCTGATCGGGATCGACCGGCCGGGCGATGCGATCTACGTGACCGGCGATACCGTGTGGTACGACGGGGTTGCCGAGGTCGCGCGCCGCTACAAGCCGCGCCTCGTCGTCCTGTTCGCGGGATCGGCCAAGACGCGCGGCTCGTTCCACCTGACCATGGACAGCAACGATGCGATCGAGACCGCCCATGCTTTCCCGGAGGCAAAGATCGTCGCGGTTCATACCGATGGCTGGGCGCATTTCTCGGAAAGCCGGAGCGATCTGGAACAGGCGTTCGCGGCGCTCGGCATTGGCGGGCGTCTGACCTCGCTGCCGCACGGCGTGCCGACGCAGCTTCAGTTGTAACGGGCCGTCAGTTTCCGAGTTTCGCGGCGATCGTGTCCGCGAGCCTGCCGAGTGCGGCGCTCATCGCCTCGGCCTGTTCGGGCGGAGTGTGACCGGTGGGAACGCGGATATGGGCACGGCCGGAGGCGACGGTCCGGTGATCGTCGCCGGCGGTGACGCGCCAGTCGGCATCGAGAACGACGTGTCCGGGTTCGGGCAGGAACTTCGAGACATTCACCGAAACCACACGTGTGCCATGAGGCACGGGATCGCCCGGCATCAGAACGGTCACTTCCGGCAGGCGGGAGGCGAGATCGAGCGTCAGCGCGCTCCGGGCCTCGCCGCCGAGCGGTGCGGCCCAGCGCGCATGGCTGGCGACATTCAGGGTCGTCGGGCCGGTTGCGGTGGTGAGATAGAGTCGGTCGATCGCGGCCGGCATCGCGACGCGGGCGACCGCGACCGGCGATCCCGATAAGGTAACGGTCGGGCCGGGAACCGGGGCCAGCGCGAGATAGGTGGTCGGCGTCGAGGCGCAGCCGGCGAGCAGAAGCACGACAGCGATCGGTGCAAAGGTTTTCATCATCGTCCCTTGCCGAGAATGAGAGCGTTTGGATGGCCGGACAGGTAGTCGGTAAGCTCCCGCAGGGATTTCGCGGCGCGGGTCAGTTCGTAGAGGGCGCGCGGCAGGGTCTGCGATTCCGGGCCGGCGGCGGCACCGCCCTGTTGCGACATCAGGTCGTTGGCCGAGCGCAGCGCCGCATCCGCCTCTTTTGTGCTCTTGCGCAACTGGGCGAGCAGTTGCGGCAGTCGCGCATCGGCGGTGCGGGTGATCGCGTCGATATGGGTGATGGTGCGGTCGAGCCGTTCCAGAGTGCGCTTCGTGCGGGGCGAGTTGCTGACGGCGGCGATCTTGCCGGTGGCGTCCTGGATGTTGGCGAGCACGGTGCTGACCTGCGCCATGATCCGGTTGACCGAACTGCCCGGAACCGACGGGATTTCCGGCGGCGATCCGGCGCCGAGCCCGGCTGATGCCGCGCCCTTCACCATGTCGAGTTCGATGATCTTGCCGCCGACCACGGGGGTCGAACTCGCCATGCGCGCGCGCAGGCCATGGGCGATGAGAGTCGTGAGCATCGCGTTCATCTGCGGCGTCGGGTTGGCGAGGTTCCAGCCATGAGGCGGGGCGAGGGGGATATCGTCCGGCTCCAGGACGATGTCGATTCTGGTCGAAATCCGGCCCGCGGCCGGATCGTAGTGCATGGCGACGCCGGTCACCGTGCCGACATCGGCGCCCTCCAGCTTCACCGAAGCTCCGGTTGCGAGACCGTGCGGTCCACCGGTAAGGACGATGCGGTACGGCACCGCATGAGGGCCGGGCGCGGTACGCGCGGCGTTTTCGCTCGGATAGCGGTGGAATCTCGTGGTTTCGGTCACGGCCTGGCCACCCGGCGGCGTTTCGAAACTGAGCGCTCCGGTGATCAGGGCGGGCACCGATTCCAGCATCAGGCTCGGTCCCGACCCGCCGAGTTTCACCGAGACCGCGCC
>DASVGZ010000022.1:0-12636 GCA_036379275.1 Acidiphilium sp.
ATCTACACCCATGTTCTCGCCGAACGGCTGCAAAGGCTGGTGGAGGCGCATCACCCGCTGGCGAAAACCCGAGATATCCTGCAATCCTGACATCAATGCGCAGCGGCATCAACGTGAGGCAAGACGGCGGGCGATCGCCAGCACGCTTGCCGCTGCCGTCGACCGGGGAGATCGCGCGAGCAGGAGCTTCTGTTCCCGAACCGCTTCGTTGACCGATTGATCCCGGTTGATCGTGCCGAGCAATGGCGGGTCGATTCGCAGGAACCCGCGCGCCGCCTTGGCAAAGGCCGCATGGGTGCGTTTCGCCGAAGCTCCCGATTGGGCCTGGTTGATCACCACCCGCGCATCCACGCCCAGCCCGAAGGCAGCCCGGTCATTTTTCAGCAGCTTGAGAACGGCAAACGCATCGGTCAGGCTTGCCGGATCTTCGGTCAGGACCAGAAGCACGGTATCGACGGACACGGAGAAACGGCGCATCGCCGGCTCCGCGCCGGTGCCGAGATCGAACAGGACCATATCGTAGTTTCCTGCGGAGTCGACGAGTTGTTCCAGCAGGACATCGACGGCTGGAGGCATCAGGCCAGCGAGTCTCCCGGAGCCGGATTGCCCGGCGATGAGGTCGAATCCGCCTGCCTCGACCGGAAAGATGCAATCTTTCAGGAGAGCTTTCCGATTCAGTACGGCGCCGAGATCGGCATCGGGAAGATGTCCGAGCTGGACATCGGCATTGGCAAGACCGAAATCGGCATCGACCACGAGCACCCGTCGCTGCCGAAGGCTCAGCGCGTGGGCGAGAGTGAGACTCAGCCAGGTCTTGCCGACGCCGCCCTTGCCCGAGGCGATCGCGACCAGTCGCGCCGGCTTGCGCGCGGTTTTTGGGGCGCGGTCCGGTCGCGCGGCCCGGCGCGGCATGATCTCGTCCGAGGATGTAATAGCGTCAGGCGGCATGGTGCGAAATTCCGCTGTGCCGTGCCCCGTTGTGCCGGCTATCGAGAAGCCGTGCGGCAAGAAAGGCAGGAGTGAGAGGTTCCAGCCCGTTGGCAACGCTGCCGGAAATTCCGGCGTCCACGAGGGTCAGCGGGGCGGCGTCGGCGGCGGCGATCATGCCGCCGAGGCGGCGCGACAGGTCGAGGCGGCTCGGAATCAGCGCGGTGGCGCCGGCGGCATGGAAGCGTTCGGCGATCTCGGCGCTTTCCGCCGGGTCGAAGCCGGCCGGCAGGACCAGAACCACCGAACCCGAGACGGCATCGGCCATGGCGCGCAGGGTCGCCATATCGTCGTCGCGGAAGGCATTCATCCCCGGAAGATCGATGAGAGTCGGATACGACCGGGAGCGCCTGCGCTTGCGGGCAGATTTGCCGGCCTGTGTCGCATCGATGAATTCGGCCCTGAGAACCCGGCTCAATGCCGCGAGCTGGGCGGATGCGCCGGCACGATTCCCGTCCGCATTGATCAGGGTCGGCTTGATGCCGTTACGGACCAGGCGTGTCGCGAGCTTCGCGGTCGTCAGCGTTTTTCCGGCGCCGGGCGGGCCTGCGAGCAGAACGGGACGGCCGAAGTCGATCGCGCCGAACCGGAGCGAGGTCGCCAGGGCCGCATCCGGGCTCCGTTCGGCCCAGGCCGTGACGAGCCGGGGTGGCACCCGATGAAATGTCAGGGCATTTCTCCAGGCGCCACCGGCATCTTCTGCCATTTCTGGATCGGTCGCGACGGTGACTTCGACGAGATCGCCGGCTTTGCGATTGCCCAGGATCAGGGCATCCGGCCCCATCAGCCGGCGTGCCTCGGCGAGCGCCTCGCGCATCGAGGCGGCGCGGATCAGTTTGATTTTCATCTAGATGGCTCCAACGGTTCGGATCCGTGCACGGGGAAACACTTCGGTCTGCGCGAGAACGGGCATGGAGGGCTGCATCCGCTCGATAATCGCCCGGATATGCGCCCGCAACGCCGTGCTGGTCAGCAGAACCGGGAATTCGCCGTCGGCGGCGGCGGATTCGAAAACCTGGGTGATCCGGCGCATGAAATCGGCGAGCCGGAGCGGCGGCAGGGCGAGTTGCCGCGCATCCGGCGGACCGACCAGAGCTCCTTCGAGTTCGGTTTCCCATTCCGGCCCGATGACGACCAGAGGCAGGTAGCCATGCGCCCCGCTATAGGCGTCGGTCAGTTGCCGGGCGAGACGCATCCGCACATGCGCGGCGATTCCCGGGATGGCCCGAACCTGCATCGCGCAGGATTCGTGAATCCCTTCGAGAATGGTGGGCAAATCGCGAATCGAGACCCGTTCGGCCAGAAGGGATTGCAGAACGCGCTGCACGCCGCCCACGGTAAACTGGGCCGGAATCAGGTCGGAGACCAGCCGCTGGTGCTCGCGCGGCAGATCGTCGAGCAATTTCTGAGTTTCCGCGAAGGAAAGCAGTTCGGCCATGTTCTCCTTGACGATTTCGGTCAGGTGCGTGGTCAGCACGCTCGCCGGATCGACCACGGTGCAGCCTTTCGCTCGCGCGGTTTCGCGATCCGCCGGATCGATCCAGATCGCGGGTTGGCCGAAAGCCGGTTCGGTGGTGCGCTCGCCCGGCAGGTCGGGCAGCGTGCCGGTCGCGGTCATCGCGAGCAGGCGCGTCGCCTGCAACTGGCCTGTCGCGGCCTCGATCTCCTTGATCCTGATCGCGTAGCTGTTAGCCGCGAGCTGCATATTGTCCTGGATCCGCACCGGCGGCAGGATGAAACCCATTTCCGTGGCGATTGCCCGGCGCAGCGACTTGATCTGTTCGGTCAGCCGCGGCGTGTCGCCTCCGGCGAGAATGAGCAGGCCGTAGCCGAGTTCGAGTCTGATCTGGTCGATCCTGAGCGCCTCGGCGATCGGCGGGTCGGCGGAAACCGTGAGCGCGGGTTCAACCGTCTGATCGGCAGGCGGAGGGTGCTTCCAGCGATGCCAGGATGCCCACCCCGCGAGGATCGAAAGCGCGGCGAAGGGCAGAAACGGCAGGCCGGGGACAAGGGCGAGGCACAAGGCAGCGCCGGAAGCGATTCCGAGCGGCTTCGCCGAACGGCCGAGTTGTCGCACCAGCGCGGAATCGGCGCTGCCTTCGACGCTGCCCTTGGTGACGACGACACCGGCAGCCACCGAGACGAGCAATGACGGGATCTGCGAGACCAGCCCCTCGCCGATCGACAGGGTGGTGAACGCAGAAGCGGCATCGTGAAGACTCATGCCCTTCTGGGCGACGCCGATGATGAAACCGCCGACGATATTGATCGACGTGATGATCAGGGCCGCGATCGCGTCGCCCCGGACGAATTTGGCGGCGCCGTCCATCGAGCCGTAGAAAACACTCTCGTGTTCGAGTTCGGCCCGCTTGCGTCGGGCGGTGGCTTCGTCGATCGCGCCGGTGTTCAGTTCGGCGTCGATCGCCATCTGTTTTCCCGGAATCGAATCCAGGGTGAAACGCGCGGCAACCTCGGCGATGCGTGTCGACCCCTTGGTGATGACGACAAAATTCACCACGATCAGGATCGCGAACACGATCAGCCCGATCAGCAGATCGCCCCCCATCAGGAATCCGCCGAACGCCGCGATCACGTGGCCGGCTGCGTCGATTCCCTCGCTGCCATGCGACAGGATCTGGCGCGTTGCCGCAACATCGAGCGACAGCCTGAGCAGGGTGGTGAGCAGAAGCACGCTCGGGAAGCTGGTGAAATCGATCGGGCGCACAATGAACAGCGAAACCATCAGAACGAGAATGCTGACGGTGAAGGATACGGCCAGTCCGGAATCCAGCAGGAGCGGCGGTAGCGGAACGATGAGAACGGTGATGATCAGCACCACCCCGATCGCGAGCCCGATGTCGGTCCCGGGTCTGACGCCCCTCAACCGCCGGGCAAGGTCGGGCAACCCGTTCAGGGCGCTCATGCCGCGATCCCGTTGTGAGGCGCTGGAACAGTCGTGCCATGGGCGGCGTAATCGCGCAGCTTGTTGCGCAGGGCGCGGATCGAAATGCCGAGAATGGTCGCCGCGTGGGTCCGGTTTCCGAGACAGTGATTGAGGGTCTCGATGATCAGCGCCTGCTCGACATCCTCGACCTTCCGCCCCACCAGAGGCAGGATGCTGGATGCGGACCCGGTGTGGCTCCGCCGGATTTTGTCCGGCGGATTGCCGGCCGGAAAAGCGACCTGGAGTTCGATATCGTCCGCTCCGATCCGCTCACCGGAAGTGAGCAGCACTGCACGATGCATGGTGTTTTCGAGTTCCCGCACATTGCCGCGCCATGGATGTTCCACAAGCCTGGCTTGCGCCGCCTCGGACAGGAATTTCGGCCCGATATCGTTGGCCGTCGTGTAGTGGTCGATGAAATGCCGGGCGAGCGGCGCAATGTCTGCCTTGCGCTCCCGGAGCGGCGGAATATGCAGCGTGATGACATTGAGGCGGAAAAACAGATCTTCCCGAAACAACCCAGCCTCGATGCTGGCGGCGAGATTGCGGTTGGTCGCGGCGAGAACGCGCACATCAACCGGAACCGGACGATCACCGCCGAGCCGGTCGATCGCCCGTTCCTGAAGAGCGCGGAGCAGCTTGACCTGAAGTTTTGCGTCCATTTCGGCGATTTCGTCGAGCAGGAGTGTGCCGCGGTGCGCCGCCTCGAATTTCCCGAACCGTCGCGCGGTGGCGCCCGAGAACGCGCCTTTCTCATGGCCGAACAGTTCGGATTCCAGGAGCGTTTCTGGAATCGCCGCACAGTTCAGGGCGACGAAGGGAGTTTCCGAGCGCCTGGACCGGGCATGAATGAATCGTGCCAGAACCTCCTTGCCGGTGCCGCTCTCACCGGTGATCAGGATCGGGGCGGTCGAATGCGCGACCTGTTCGGCTGTGGCGAGCAGCGCAAGCATCGCGGGATCGTCGGCGATGACATGGTGCGGCCGGTTCGCGGAGACAGCCGCCAGAATCGCGGCGATCAGTTCCGCATCCGGCGGGAGCGGCAGATACTCGCGCGCGCCGGCGCGAATCGCCGCGAGCGCACCGGGCTCATCGTTTTCGGAGCCGGCCGCAACGACGGCAATGGCGAATCGTTCAGCGGCGAGACGGCTCATCAGTGTCCGAACGTCATGTGCGACATCGCAGATGATGAGATCGGTGGCGGCGTCCCGGTGGAGCAGGCGCAACGCCGCATCGATCGTCTCCGCCTGAATCAGGGCGGCGCCGCGCGTTACGGCGATACGGCCTGCGGTGCCGAGTTCTCCGGCGAGCGAACCGATGATAAGAACGCGCATGGTGACGGTCAGCCGTTCCGGTCGGATTTTACGATTTCGGTCATCGTGATTCCGAGTCTGGTATCGTCGATCATCACCATCTCGCCGCGCGCGATCAGTCGGTTATTGACAAAAACATCGATCGGGTCGCCGATCCTGCGGTCGAGTTCGACCACCGCGCCACGCCCGAGCTTGAGCAGTTGATTGACCTGCATGGTGGAGCGACCGAGCACGGCGCTGACCAGAACCGGGATATCGTAAACCGCTTCCAGATCGCGGGCAGGCCGCGGGTTCTGCGTTTCAGCGCCGGCGGACTGCCCCGTGGACCTTCCCAGCGGCATCGCGGCCAGACTGGCTGGTGCGGCGTCGGCCGGCGTCATATCCGTGGCGGGTAGCGAAATTTCAGGTGACAAATTCGTCGTCCTTTCCTGAGCCGATTTCGATTTCGCCCTGGGCGGCGAGATCCTTGGCGGTGGCAACGATGGCAAGCTGCGCGATTTCGACATCGCGCAACCGGACCGGCCCGAGTGCATCCATGTCGTCACGCAGCATCTTGCCGGCACGCTCGGAGAGATTGTGGAAGAACAGGTCGCGGATCTTGTCCGAAGCGCCTTTCATCGCGACCGGGAGCCGGTCTTTTTCCACCGCGCCGAGGAGAATCTGAACGTCATTCGGCGCAAGGCGCGTGAGATCGTCGAAGGTGAACATCAGCGATTTGATGCGGCCCGAGGCCTCGCTGTTCTGCGTTTCCAGCCCCGCGATCAGCCGCGCTTCGGTGCTCCGTTCGAAAGCATTGAATATTTCAGCCAGCTTTTCATGAGGATCGCGTTGCGAGCCGGTGGACAAATTCGCGATGAAATCGGCCTTGAGCGTTTGTTCGATATCGTTGATCGCTTCGCTCTGGATGCCGTCCATCAGGAGCATTCGTTCGATGATGTCGAGCGCCAGCGCCTCCGGAAACCGGGCGATCACCCGTGCAGCGTGTTCAGCGCCGATTCGCGACAGGACGAGAGCCGCCGTTTGCGGATGTTCCTGTTGCAGATAGTCGGAGAGAGTTGTTTCGCTGACCTTGCCGAGCTTGTCCCAGATGGTTTTGCCCGAGGGGCCATGCAGATCCTCGAGGAGCAGGCTGGCCCGTTCGGCGGGAATGGTTTTCCTGACCAGGCGCTCGGCGGTCTCGGCCGAGCCGGCGACCGAACCCGTCCGGCCCAGGCGCGACGCGAAATCCGCGCAGATCTGCTCGACGATTTCGGGACGCACCGTGCCGAGACTGGCCATGGCGCGGGAAACCTCCCGAATCTCGTCGTCTTTCAGCAGGGCGAGCAGCTTGCCGCCCGATTCCTCGCCGAGTGCCAGCATCAGGATCGCGGTCCGCACCGGGCCTGGCAGGTGTTCGATGCCGCCGCTCACCGCGCTCCCTCATGGCTCAGCCAGTCGCGAATGACCGCGACGGTCGCTTCGGGATTTCGGTCGACCAGGTCGGCGATCATGCGGATTGGATTTTTGCCGGCCTCGCCATCCGGGCCTGCGATGGCATCGCGCGAACCGGTTTCGAGCGTGGAAGTGCCGCCGCCGTCCGGGGTTTTGCTTTCCGAACCGCCGGTCATGGTGAGACGGCCGATCATCGGACGGAAAACGAACAGGATGGCGGCAAACCCGACGAGACCCGTGATCAAAATGCGCAGCAGCGGCATGATGATCCCGCTGTCCGCGATGCGGGCGAACAGGGAGGGTTTCGGCGCGCTGAAACCAGCATCGGGATTGACGAAACGCATCGACTGGATGGTCACCACATCGCCACGCGTCTTGTCGTACCCGATGGCGGTTTCGACGAGTTTCTGTATCCGCGCGATTGCCGCCGCCGAGCGCGGTTGCCACACCGGCTTACCGCCTTTGCCGGGCACTTCCACGCCGTCGAGCAGGACGGCGACGCTGATCCGGGTGATCTGCGGCGTGGCGTGGACGATGTGCCGCACCGTCTGGCTGATCTCGTAATTGGTGGTTTCGTCCGTATCGGTGCTGGTTTCGGTCCGTTTCGGAGTCGGCTTGTCGGTGGTGGCGCCCGGCAGGTTGTTGGAGATCGAAACCGTGTCGTCCCGGTTGGTGGTGCGCGAGGACTGGCTGTCGTTCTGCTGCTGGCTGCGAACGACCTGGCCGTTCGGGTCGTAACTGGTCGAGGTCTGGGAGGTCTGGTCGAAATCCATCGAGACCGAGGTGACCACCCTGACCTGATTGGAGCCAATGGTAGCGTCCAGCATCGAGCGCACGGCGTCGGAAATATGGCGCTCGGCGGCCTGCTTGATCGCGGCGTCGCGCGCGTTCAGCAGCGTGGCACTGTCACGCCCCGCCTGGGCCAGCAATTCGCCACGGTTGTCGGCGATCGAGATATTGCCGGGTTTCAGCCCCGGCACGGCGGAGGCGACGAGGCTGAGAATCGCATCGACGCTTTCCCGGTCGACCGGCGCCCCGTTGGCGAGCGACAGCATGACGCTGGCGCGCGCAGGCTCGGTGCGCAGGCTGAAATCCTCGCGCCTCGGCAGTACCACCTGGACCCGGGAGGCGCGAATCCCCTGGATCAGATCGATGGTGCGTTCGAGTTCGCCGTCGATCGCCCTGGTCTCGTCGATCCGGTCGAGAAATTCCGAACCGGTCAGCGGGTTCTGGTGATCGAATATGGCAAACCCTTGTGAAGAACCGGCCGGCAGATCGTGCCGGGCGAGCAGAAGCCGCGCCGGATCCAGATTCTGCCGGGTGACCAGAATGCTGTGTCCCTGCTCACCGATGCGATACGGGATATGGGCGGTTTTCAGGGCGGCGGCGATATTCGCGGCGTCCTTGAGCCCGAGGCCGGAATAGAGTGTCGCGTTCGGGCTCGGGCCGCCGCCGAGCATGAGCATGGTCATCAGACCCAGAACCGCGACAGCGACCCCGCCCATCGTGCCGAGCTTGACCGGCCCGAGGGCGCGGAGATTTTCGAGCAACCGGTTCATTTTGAGCCGGATCGCTTCCGGCGGGAAGCGGTGGTCGGGAGGGTGCGAAACATCGGGTCATCCTGCTGTCACGACATTTTGTCGCAGAAGCAAAATGACCGGTTCGGGTAAGGATTCGGTTAACGCCCGGCAGATTTTGCCGGGTCTCGCCGCGTTTCGAAGAAATCGCGCAGGATCGCGGCGCTCTCGCTTTCCGCAACACCGCCGATCACCTCCGGCCGGTGATGGCAGGTCGGATGGTCGAACACGCGCGGCCCATGCTCGACCCCGCCGGATTTCGGATCGTAGGCGCCGAACACCAGCCTTTCGACCCGGAACAGGGCGATCGCGGCGGCGCAGAGCGGGCAGGGCTCTAGGGTGACGGTGAGAGTGCAGCCGGCCAGATATTTGCCGTCCCGTCCCGCAGCGGCCTCACGCATGGCGAGCAGTTCGGCATGGGCGGTCGGGTCGCGCCGCGCCTCCACCGCGTTGCCGGCAATGGCCAGCAAAGCGCCGGCCGCGTCGGTCACTACCGCGCCCACCGGCACCTCACCACGCGCGGCAGCCGAGCGGGCTTCGATCAGGGCGCGTTGCATCGGCGTCATCCGTCTCTCTTGCCTTGGCGCGGAGTGCGGGTCTATGCGAATTCCGCTTGGCTGACCAACGCCGGTGAACGGACCGGCGAGTTGCTGCAAGGCTCCCTCATACGAAACGACCCGAACGGCAGGAAAGATATAATGCATGGAACCAGTGGTGCGCGTGTCGATTCTGCGATGCCCGCCGGAACGCTTTGCCGAACTCCGGCAGATGATGGCGGACGCCGATGCCGTCCTGCGTCCCGGCATCGAGGCCATGGCGGGATTGCTCGCCTTCTACACCGGCGCGGATGAGGCGACATTCTCGCTGTCTAATGTCAGCCTCTG
This sequence comes from Acidiphilium sp., assembly GCA_036379275.1. Taxonomy (GTDB): domain Bacteria; phylum Pseudomonadota; class Alphaproteobacteria; order Acetobacterales; family Acetobacteraceae; genus Acidiphilium. Next base: position 9,137 of record DASVGZ010000022.1, read on the forward strand.
GACCAGTCTGGAAGGCGCCAGACAGTTGGACACGTTTCAGCCGATGCTGGATCTGGGAAAACCATTCGTTGCGAAGGGGGCCATATTCGAGCGCCCGATCATGAACTACGCCACTCTGTGGCAACTGAAAGGTTCGGCGGTGCGGAGTTGATATAAGCCGGGTGAATGCCCCTTCCGTTGGCCGGACCGCGAATCTCTGCTTAGCTCAGCCCATGAGCAAGCGCCCCCTGATCGGCCTGACCCTCGATGCCGAGGAACCGGGCGGCTATTCGAAATTTCCCTGGTATGCGATCCGCCGCAACTATGCCGATGTCATTGCCGAAGCCGGCGGCATACCGATGGCGCTGCCCCACCGGCCGGATCTGGCCGCGTCCTATCTCGATACGATCGACGCCATCGTGGTGACCGGCGGCGCCTTCGATGTCGATCCCGCCCTGTATGGCGACGATGCGCGGCATGACTCGGTATCGCTCAAGCAGGGCCGTACCGAGGCGGAACTGGCGCTGCTGCGCGGGGCACTCGAACGCGATATGCCGGTGCTCGGCATCTGCGGCGGCGAGCAGCTTCTCGCGGTGGTTCTGGGCGGCACGCTGATCCAGCACATCCCCGACGCGATCCCGGATGCGCTCGCGCACGAGCAGCCGAACCCGCGCGATCAGCCGGGGCACGCGGTCACGATCCTGCCGGGCACGAAACTGGCGTCGATCACCGGACAAAGGACGATGCAGGTGAATTCCTCGCACCATCAGGCGGTGCGCGCCGCCGGCCCGGCGCTCATCGTCAACGCCACCGCGCCTGACGGGGTGATCGAGGGCGTCGAATCCCCGGCGCACCGGTTCTGCATCGGCGTGCAATGGCACCCCGAATTCCTGATCGACCCCGGCGATGCGAAGCTGTTTTCGGCCCTGATCGAGGCGGCGCGATGAGCGAGCCGCAGAAAACCGGTCAGGACGGCGAGCGGATCGCCAAATATCTCGCCCGCGCCGGCATCGCGAGCCGGCGGGACGCCGAGCGGATGATCGATGAGGGGCGGGTTACGCTGAACGGTGTGCGCGTCACCCATCCGGCGACCTTCGTCCAGCCCGGCGATGCCGTGGTTGTCGACGGGGCGGCGGTCGCGGAACCCGCGCGCAGCCGCCTGTGGCGCTACCACAAGCCGGCCGGCCTGCTCACCACCCACCGCGATCCCGAAGGCCGGCCCACCGTGTTCGAGCGCCTGCCGGCGGACCTGCCGCGCGTGGTCAGCATCGGCCGGCTCGATCTGAACAGCGAGGGATTGCTGCTGCTCACCAACGATGGCGCCCTGGCGCGTCGGCTGGAGCTGCCGTCCACCGGCTGGCTGCGCCGCTACCGGGTGCGGGTCTATGGCATGGTCGATCCTGTCCGGCTGGCCGGGCTCGAACGCGGCATCACGGTCGAAGGCGTCCATTACGGACCGATCACCGCCGGCATCGACTCGATGAAGGGCATGAATAGCTGGCTCTCGGTCAGCATTTCGGAAGGCAAGAACCGCGAGATCCGGCGGGTGATGGCGGCGCTCAACTTGCAGGTCACGCGGCTGATCCGGGTCGCCTACGGGCCGTTCCAGCTCGGCAACCTGGCGGAAGGCGGCGTTGCCGAAATCACTGGCAAGGTGCTACGCGACCAGTTGCCGAAATCCTCGTAATGGCCGCTCCGCGCATCATCGCGGGTGCCTTGCGCGGGCGGGTTCTCGCCACGCCCGAGGGGCTCGCGACACGGCCGAGTTCGGCGCGGGTCCGTCAGGCGCTGTTCGACATTCTTGCCCACGCACCCTGGGCCAAAGACGGGGGCGGGCAGGCGATCGCAGGCCGCACGGTGCTCGATGTCTTTGCCGGCTCCGGCGCTCTGGGGCTGGAAGCGCTGTCGCGCGGGGCGGCGCGGGCGAGTTTCATCGAATCCGACCGCGCCGCGTGCCAGGCGATCCGGCGCAATATCGAGGCGTGCCGGGCCGGCGACCGTGCCGTCCTGATCGCGGCCGACGCACTGGCTCCGCCGCGCGCTGCGATGCCGCACGATCTCGTCCTGCTCGATCCGCCCTATGGCGCCGGACTGGTTCCGCGCGCACTCGAATCGCTGAGGGCTTCGGGGTGGGTCGCGCCGGGCGCGCTGATCGCCGCCGAATTCGGCCGCACCGATCCGCTTCCCACCGATCTGCAACTTCTCGCCGAACGCACGCACGGCAAGGCGCTTCTGGCCATCTGGCGCTGGCCGGCGTAGGAATCGCCGATGGAAACGATACAGACAGAACAGATCATCGCGGCGGCGCGCGGCATCGTCGGCGAAAGACTGAGCCTCAACCAGTCGATTCGCGAAACCCACGCCCATGGCGAGGCGAACCCGACGACGCGCCTGCCCGACGCGGTGGCGTTCCCCGAAACGACCGCGGAAGTGTCGCGGCTGCTGGCGCTCTGCCATGAAAACCGGGTCTCGGTAACGCCGTTCGGCGCCGGCACCTCGCTGGAAGGCCATGTCACCCCGGTTGCCGGCGGGATCAGCCTCGACCTCACCCGGATGAACCGGGTTCTCGCGGTGAACGACGCCGATCTCGACTGCAGGGTCGAAGCCGGCGTCACCCGCAGGCAGCTCAACCAGTATCTGCGCGATCACGGACTGTTCTTTCCGGTCGATCCGGGAGCCGACTGCACCATCGGCGGCATGTGCGCGACCCGCGCCTCCGGCACCAACGCGGTGCGCTACGGCACCATCCGCGAGAACGTGCTCGGCCTGCGCGCCGTGCTCGCCGACGGCACGATCGTCGATACCGGTGGGCGCGTGCGCAAATCCTCGACCGGCTACGATCTCACCCGGCTGCTGATCGGCTCGGAGGGCACGCTCGGCGTCATCACCGAAATCCAGCTCCGGCTCTACGGAATTCCCGAGGCGATCGGCGCCGCCGTGTGCCGGTTCGAGACCGAGCGCGGTGCGGTGGAAACCGTGATGGAAATCATGCAGGCGGGAATTCCGGTCGCCCGGATCGAATTCGCCGACGCCGCGCAGATGGCAGCCTCGATCGCCTATTCGAAACTCACCGGCATGGAGGCGCAGACCACGCTTCTGTTCGAATTCCATGGCACGGAACAGGGGGTTGCCGAACAGGCGGCGATGGCCGAGGCGATCGCGGCGGAGCATGGCGGGCTCGGCTTCTCCTTCGCCACCGAAACCGAGGCGCGCAACAAGCTCTGGCGTGCCCGGCACGATGCCTACTGGGCGGCGCGCGCGGCCTATCCGGGTCTCGGCGCGTTCTCGACCGATACGATCGTGCCGATCTCGCGACTCGCCGAGGCGATCGGTCAGGCGCGCGAGTCGGTCGAGAAATCCGGCCTCCAGGCCTGCATCGTCGGCCATGTCGGCGACGGCAATTTTCACGTTCTGATCCTGTTTCCCGACACGAGGGAGGGTGCCGAGCGCGCCTGGGTGCTGGACCGCGAGATCGTCGCGCAGGCGCTCGATCTCGGCGGCGCGGCGAGCGGCGAGCACGG
>DASVGZ010000023.1:0-4345 GCA_036379275.1 Acidiphilium sp.
CAGGGCGGCATCGCCATCGGCGGCGAACAGGGCGGTGAGCCGCGCGCGCACCGCATTCCAGTGCGGTTTGCCGAGCGCCATGAAATCGTTGAGCGCGGGCCGGTCGAACACCGGTCCGGGGGTTTCGATCAGGCCCAGCCGTTCCAGCGCGGCGAGATCGGCCACCTGATCGCCGATCGCGACCCCGCAGCGCGGCGCCTCGCCATCACGGCTGAACACGCCATAGGGCAGATTGGCGAGGGGGAAATGGCAATCGGGGCGATTGGCGGTTTCGATCCAGCTCGGTATCATCGCATCCTGCTCGATAAATGATTTCGGAAAATTATTTCGGGTCCGGCGAGCCGTCGAACTTTCGCGCGATATCGCGCCAGCATTCCGGGTAATCGGATTGAAGCGTGGGCAGCTTCGCTGCGAATTCGGTGAGAAGCTGGGCGAAGCGGGTTTCGAACATGAAGGCCATCGTGTCGGTCAGCTTGACCGGTTTCAGCTCCACCGTGCTCGCCTTCTCGAAGGCGCCGGCATCCGGCCCGTGCGGTAACATGCAGTTGTGCAGGCTCATGCCGCCCGGCACGAAGCCTTCTTCCTTCGCGTCGTAACGCCCGTAGATCAGCCCCATGAACTCCGACATGATGTTCATGTGATACCAGGGCGGACGGAACGAATGTTCGGCCACCAGCCAGCGTTCCGGGAAAATCACGAAGTCGATGTTGGCGGTTCCGGCCTCGCCGGAGGGCGAAGTCATCACCGTGAAGATCGACGGGTCCGGATGGTCGAACAGGATCGCGCCGACCGGCGAGAATGTGCGAAGATCGTATTTGTACGGCGTGTAATTGCCGTGCCAGGCGACGACATCGAGCGGCGAATGGCCGATTTCGGTGACATGGAAGCCGCCGCACCACTTCACCGTGACCCGGCAGGGCGTTTCCCTGTCTTCATAGGCAGCGACAGGGGTTTTGAAATCGCGCGCATTGGCGAGGCAGTTCGCGCCGATCGGCCCGCGCTCGGGCAGGGTGAACTTGGCGCCGTAATTCTCGCAGACATAACCGCGCGACGGCCCGCCTTCCGGCGAGGCGGCGAATTTCACCCCGCGCGGAATCACCGCGATCTCGCCGGGGCCGATGGCGATTTTCCCGAATTCTGTGAAGACGAGAAGCGATCCGGTTTCGGGGACGATCAGCAACTCGCCGTCGGCATTGTAGAAATATTCATCCACCATCGGCGCGGTGGCGAGATAGACATGTGCCGCCATGCCGGTATGGCTGTAGACATCGCCGGCGGTGGTGATCGTCCTGATTCCGGTGAGGAAGGTGAGGTTTTCGGCCGGCATCGGCACAGGCCCCCAGCGAAGCTGGCCGAGCGGCAGGCCATGCGGGACGATGTGCGGCGCGGTTTTCCAGAACGGCATCTCGATCGAACGGAACTTGCCGACATGCTTGACCGAGGGGCGAATCCGGTAGAGCCAGGAGCGTTCGTTGGTGCCGCGCGGCGCGGTGAACGGCGAGCCGGACAACTGTTCGGCATACAGGCCATAGGGGCAGCGTTGCGGTGAATTCTGCCCCTGCGGCAGCGCGCCCGCCAATGCTTCGGTCTCGAAATCGTTGCCAAAACCCGGCATGTAGCGCAGCGTCATGACGATTTCCCTCCAGCCCGTTCCCGATTCACATCGTATCAAATGCAACGATTGTCAACCGCCCGGAAAGCCCATGCTCGAACTCGACCGCTTCACTCCCTATCTCGTGAACCGCCTTGCCAGCCGGCTCAGCGACGAACTTGCCGAAGTCTACGCCGCCCGCTTCGGGATTTCGATTCCCGAGTGGCGGGTGATCGCCCATCTGTCCCAGCACAGGAACATCTCGGTGCGTGAAATCCATGCGCTGACCGCGATGGACAAATCGAAGGTCAGCCGGGCGGTGGCACGGCTGGACAGCGCCGGTCTGGTCGAGAAGAAAGTGAGCGGCGTCGACCGGAGGCTGGTCGAGCTGCGGCTGACCCGCAAGGGGCGGCAGATGTTCGAGCAGATCGACCCGCTCGCCCTCGCCTACGAGCGCGATGCGCTTTCGGCGCTCTCGCCCGACGAGGAACGGCAGTTTCGCGCTCTGGTCGACAAGCTGCTCGCCCCGCGCGGGTAGTTTATGATTGGGCCGCGGCGTCGCGGGCGATCTTTTCCGCGAGCCGCGCCGGCGCCTCGGCCAGATGGTCGAATTCATGAACGAAGCCGCCCAGCCCCGCGGTCTGCGAGCGAAGCTCGATGATCATGCCGTGCAACTCGGTCTCCGGCACCAGCGCGTTGGTATCGTCCCAGCCGGACCAGCCGGGTTTTTCGCTGTAGCCGAGGATTTGCCCGCGCCGCCCGGTGAGCAGACGCTGCACATTCGCGGTGAACAGGTTCGGCGCGCTCACCGTCACCCGATGGACCGGTTCGAGCAGAACCGGATCGGCCTTGGCCAGAGCTTCCGCCATGCCGGCGCGGGTCGCCGAGCGGAACGCCATGTCTGAACTGTCCACCGCGTGAAACCCGCCATCGACAAGGGTGACGCTGACATCGACCACCGGATAGCCGTATGGCCCCTTGCGCGTCGCTTCCTCGGCGGCGTCGCCGACCGCGGGAATATATTGCCGCGGCACCGCGCCGCCGACGATTTTATCGACAAACCGGAACCCCTCGCCCCGCGCGCGCGGCTCGATATCGAGCTTGATGTCGGCGAACTGGCCGTGGCCGCCGGTCTGCCGCTTCAACCGGGAATGCTGCTGGACCGGCTTGCGGATGGTTTCCTTGAACCGGACGCGCGGCCGCGCGGTGCCGACCGAAAGCCCGCCGATCCTGCCGAGCCGCTCGACCGCCCGGTTGAGATGGATCTCGCCCTGGCCGGTCAGCAGCGTGTCGCCGGTCTCGGCGTCGCGGACCATGCTGCACGACGGATCTTCCTCAAGCAGTTTCTGCAACGCGGTCGAGAGTTTGACATCGTCCTTGTGATCGGCCGCGGCGATCGCGACGGCGTGAACCGCCGCCGCCGGCGCGGGGAACGGCAAGGTCTCGCCTGCCTCGCCGAGACAGGCGCCAGTCGCAACCCCGTCGAGCCGGCCGAGCCCGACCAGATCGCCGGTCGCCGCCTCGGCGGCTTTCCGGGTCTCGCCGCCCGGATTGCGGACGATGCCGCCGACCCGCGCGGTGCCGAAGCTCGCACCGTCCTTCAGCGGGCCGCGCCAGATGCGCGCATAGGCGAGCTTGCCGGCCTGGCCGGCGTAACTGGTCTTGAATACCTGGACGAGTGTCGGTCCCTCGGGCGCGACGCCGTGCCGCGCGGCGGTGACGGCAGGATCGGGTGTATCGTGGCGCAGCGCCTTCCAGAGCCGCGCCACCCCGTTGGCGTGCTCGGCCGCGCCGAGCATCACCCCGGCGAGGCTGCGTTCCGCGATATCCTTCTGCAAATGCTCGTAGAGTTCCACCGGGGTCGGGATGGTGCCCTCAATCACTTTTTCGAGCAGGGCGTCGTCACGGTCTGCCAGGGTGTCGATCAGCGCCTCGTGCTCGGCCTGCTCGGTTCCGGCCACCGATTCGGGGATGCGGATGAGTTCGGAGGCAGTGTCGGGCCGGTAGCGGTATGCGCGTTCCGAGACCAGATCGACATAGCCGGTGACCGTATCGCCCTCGCGGATCGGCATCTGGCGCAGCACCAGCGGACGGTCCGCCTCGGCCTGGAGCGCCGCGAGCAGATCCTTCAGCGGCACGGCGAGCGTGTCGATCTTGTTGACGAAGACGATGAACGGCACTTGCGCTTCCTCGACCATGCGCAGCACCGGGCGCAATGCGAGGGCACGCGCCGGATCGGGCTCGGCGACCACCACGGCGAGATCGGCGACCGCGAGGGCGGAGGCGGTCTCGTAGGCGAATTCGACCGAACCGGGACAGTCGAGCACCGCCCAGGGATCGCCGAGAAAGCTGCAATGGGACAATCGGGTCTCGGTGCTCGGGATATGCGTCCGCGCCTCGGTCGTGCGCCGGAGCGGCGTGCCGGCGGCGGCCATCAGCGCCTCGAACAGGGTGGTCTTGCCGCTGCCGTAGGGGCCGACCAGCGCGACCGCGCGGGGGGTGTGCCGGGTTACGTGGGATTCGGTCTTCGCCATCGTTTCTTCTCCCGTATCGGCGGCGCCTGCCCGCTCATTCACGATGAGTGTGGCAGGTTTTCGCGCCGCCCGCATCATCATTGAAGCGGGAGCGACGGCGGCGCGCAAGGTTTTATGGAGAAGGGGTCATACCATGTCTCGCTGATCGCGACCCATGGTATGAGTCTTTATCTGACGCGCGGCCCCCTCCGTTGCCGTTCCGGCGACACTCCGTGTCGCC
>DASVGZ010000024.1:0-14492 GCA_036379275.1 Acidiphilium sp.
CTGTCTACGATCCCTTCGTCAACCGGGGTCATTATGCCCTCGTTTACGGCTGTTATCAGGATGCGCGGTTCCTCCTGGTCGCAACCCCGTCCGGCATCACATTGGCGCCGGAGGGCGGCCAGCACCAGTCGACCAACACACCGCTGCTCGGCATGGTGCAGGACCGGATCGCGGCCTACGAGCCCGCCTATTCCGACGAACTCGCGATCCTGCTTCGCCACGGGTTCGACTGGATGCAGCGGCCGGAAGGTTCCTCGGTCTGGCTGCGCCTGTCGACCCGGCTGCTGACCCAGCCCGACCGCACGCTCGACGAGGCCGCGGTGATCGCCGGGGCGCACTGGGTGGTGGAACCGAAACCGGGCGCCGGCATCGCGATTCTGTATCAGGGCGCACTGGCCCCCGAAGCCGAGGCCGCGTTCGAGGCGCTGCTCGAGGATGAACCCGGCGCCGGGCTGATGGCGCTGACCAGCCCGGACCGGCTGTTCGCCGCATGGCGGGACGCCCAGGGCGCGCGCCGCACCGGCGACGCTTCCGCCACGGCGCATATCGAGCGACTGCTCGCCCCGCTCGCCGCCGATGCGGTTCTGGTCTCGGTGCTGGACGGGCACCCGAGCACCCATGCCTGGCTCGGCGGTGTGCGCGGGCAGAAAATCCACACGCTGGGGCCGGATCATTTCGGTCAGTCGGGCGATATCCCGGATCTCTACCGCGTCTACGGCATCGACACCGACGCGATCCTGAACGCCTGCGCCGGTGCCCTGCTCGAACGGGGCTGAAATTCTACTCCAGTGGCGATCCGACTGTCAGGGCGGTTTCAGCCCGGCCGGAAATTCGCTCCGGCGAGCGAGACGGCGGTGTTTGGCGAGCACCGGAGCGAATTTCCTGACAAACCCTGAAGATTGTTCCGGCGGCCCGTGTCGCCGCCGGAGCAGAAATCCTTTCAGCCGGTGGCGCTGGAATCGATCCAGCCGATGTGCCCGTCGCTGCGCCGGTAAATCACGTTCAGCGCGCGGTTTGCGATATTGCGGAACATCAGCACCGGCTGATCGGCCAGATCCATGCGCATCACCGCCTCGCTGACCGAAAGAAACGCGATTTCCGCCGGGATTTCGGCAACCACCGCCGCGTGCGGCCCGGTATCCGGCTCTTTTTTGCCCGCGCCATTGCCATTGACCGCCACGGGTTTGTCCTCCCGCTCATAAACCTCCTGCAACACATACTGACGCGCCGCCTCCGGGCGCTCGCGGCCGGCGACCTCGCGGGCGTGCTCGTTCACCCGCCGCCGGTAGCGGCGCAATCGCTTGGCAATGTGTTCTGCCGCATCGTCGAACGCGCCATGGGCGTCCGCCGCCTCGCCCTCACCGCGCAGAACCAGGCCGCGCGCCGCGTGAACATTGATATCGCAGGTAAAAAAACTCCGCGCCCGGCTGAAGGTAACGTTCGCCTCAAGCGCGTAATCGAAATATTTGGTGGCGATCATATCGAGATGGTTGGCAACGTGGACGCGCAGGGCATCCGAGAGATCGACTTGCTTGCCGGAGACCGTGATCTGCATCACCAGGATCCTTCTTGTCAGCCAGTGTCACCGGCTCGCAGCGGAGCCGCGGGGGACGGCCGCCCGGCAATGCCGAGCGCCTTGTCCCGCTTGCGCTGCGCCGAGCCGGGAATGCGCAACGCCTCGCGGTATTTGGCCACAGTTCGACGGGCGATGTCTATGCCTTCCTTCTGTAACAATCCGGCAAGGGCATCGTCGGAAAGAATGGCGGCGGGCGGTTCTGCTCCGATCAGCGCCGCAATGCGATGACGCACTGCTTCCGCGCTGTGGGTTTCCCCGTTCGCACCGGCCAGAGCCGCCGTGAAAAAGAACCTCATCTCGAAAATGCCGCGTGGCGTCGCGATCACCTTGTTCGCGGTCACCCGGCTGACGGTGCTCTCGTGAATGTCGAGCGCGGCCGCCACCTCGCGCAGGGTCAGCGGCCTGAGGAACCCGATTCCGAAGCGGAAGAACATCTCCTGATGCCGGACGATCTCGCCGGCGACGCGCAGGATCGTCTCGGCGCGGGATTCCAGCGCGCGCACCAGCCAGTTGGCGTTCTGGATATGGTCGGACAAGAACTGCCGCGTCTCGCGCGAGGCTCCGGCCGTCATGCGGGCGTGATATCCCCGCCGGACCAGAACGCGCGGCATGGTCTCGGGGTTGAGTTCGAGAATGTAATCGCCATCCGGCGACGGGCGCATCAGAACGTCCGGGATCAGCGGCGTGATCGGCGAGGCGTCGTCCCCGGCGCCGGGCTTGGGGTTGAGACGCTTCAACTCGGCGATCATGTCGCGCAGATCCTCGGCATCGACACCGCAAATCTCCATCAGCGCCCGGTGCTCGCGCCGCGCCAGCAAATCGAGATGGGCGAGCAGCTCGCGCATCGCCGGATCGAGCCGGTCGCGCTCGGCAAGCTGGACGGCGAGACATTCAGCGAGATCGCGCGCGAAAATGCCGGTCGGGTCGAACCGCAGCATGGTTTGCCGGACCGCTTCCAGCGTCTCGAACCCGATGCCGAGCGCCGAGGCAATCGCCTCCGGCGCATCGGCGAGCCGGCCGGACGGGTCGAGCGCCATGATCAGGGCAGCGGCGATCCGGCGCTGCGCGGGGTCGCCGAAAGCGATACGCGCCTGCTGTTCGAGGTATTCTCGCAGATCGGGCGGGTTGCCGGCGATCTGACCGATTCTGTCATCGTCCTCGAAATCCTGGCCGTTCGCGCGGCCGCCATCGGACGTTCCACCGAAATCGTAGAGATTGGAAAAATCGGCGTCGAGTGGGGTTTGCGCGCCCGGCGTATCGGCATCGACCGCGACCAGCCCGCCCGCCCCGCTTTCGGCATCGGAGCCGGAAGCTGCCCCGGTTTCGGGCCGCATCGCACCATCGGGTTCAGCGACGGTCGCGGCCCCCGTCTCGGAATCGGCCCCGGAATCGGCCTCGTCACGGTCGAGCAGCGGGTTTTTCAACAGTTCATCCTCGATGAACTGGCTGACCTCGATATTGGTGAATTGCAGAAGCTGAATGGCCTGCCGCAACTGCGGCGTCATGACCAGCGACTGAACCTGCCTGAGATCGAGACGCGGACCAAACGCCATGCAGGGATCATACCAGAAAATCCGCCGTGGCGGAACTGAAATCATCCGGACTGGTGCGGTTTTTGCATATTCAGAGCGATATCCGAACAGATTGGATCATCCGATCCGATCGGTTCGGGTGAAATTGCTCGCCAGACAAAGCTGGAGCCGATCCCGACTGGTCGGAATCGGCTCTACCCGCCACCGCATCACGAATCAGAACACGGCCATCACCTTCAGGATCGCCGGTCCGCCGACCACCAGAAACACGCAGGGCAGGATGAAGACGATCATCGGCAGCGTCAGCAGCACCGGCAGCCTTGCCGCCCGCTCCTCGAACCGGGTCAACTGCTCCTGGCGAAGTTCGGAGGACAGAACCCGCAATGCCTCGGTCAGTGGCGTACCGTATTGCAGCGTCTGGATCAGGGTCGAGCCCAGCCGCTTGAGACTGTCGAGACCGGTGCGCGCGCCGAGCCCGGTCAGGGCATCGCGGAGATTGGACCCGATGCGCATCTCGTTCGCGGTGATGGTCAGTTCCTGGGCGACCGCGCCATGCGTCTTGCGCATTTCCTGCGCGACCCGGGCAAGCGCGGTCTGCAGGCTCAATCCGGCATCCGCGCAGATCACCATCAGATCGAGCGCATCGGCGAGCCCGGCCTCGACGCGCTTGATGAAATGCTTGCGCCGGCGCTGGATGATCATGTCCGGCGCCAGAAGGCCGGCGACCGCGCCACCGCCGACCGAAACCAGTTCCGGCAGTTTGGCCATGCCGATGAAGTGCGCGACGCCGAACATGCCGCAGGGCAGAACGACGAACGCCAGCAACTTCGCGCCGACGAAAAAACCCAGCGCCCCCTGGTCGCGAATTCCCGCCATGCGAAGGGAATGACGCAGTTCGGCAAGGGTTTTCGTGCTCAGCAGGCCGCTGCGCGCCACCGCGAAGCCGAGCCCGGTGACGATCCTCGTATGCAGCGGCCGGAGATCCTGCTTGTCCTCGACCTCCACCGACAACCCGGTTGCCCGGCCGATCCGGCGCGCCAGTTTTTCCTCCTCGATCACCAGGTTCAGCATCAGGAAGGCGATCGCGGAAATCACCAGGAAAAACGCGGGAACTCCGATATAAAGAACGTCCATATGGCGCCTCAGCCCAGGCTTCTGCGGATGATCGTCCGCATCGCCAGCGTGCCCATCAGAAGCATTCCGACCGCCACGCCGAAAATCAGGCGGCCCTTGTGGGTGACGAACAGGACCGCGAGATATTTCGGCTGGAGCAGTTCGATCGCGAGACCCGCAACGACCGGGATCGATCCGAGGATGATCGCGCTGGTGCGCGCCTCGCTCGCCAGCGCATAGCCCCGCGCCCGCATCGCGACCCGCTTGCGGATGACATCGGCAAGAGTGTCCAGCGTCTGCGCGAGGCCGCCGCCGGATCGCGCCTGCAGACTCAGCGCGGTCGCGAAAAAATCATATTCCGGCAGGCTCGACCGCTCCGCGAGTTCCTTCAGCGCCTGTTCGAGCGACGTGCCGATCGAAACCTGATCGGCGATGTGGGCGAACTCCACCGAAGTCGGCTTCGGCAGATCGCGCGCGATGATCCGCAACGCCTCCTGCACCGGAATCCCTACCCGCACGCAGCGCACGATGGTCGCCAGCGCATCGGGAAACTGGTTCAGCAGCACCGTGGAGCGGCGGGCATGGATGGACCCGAACGCGAACCGCGCGATCAGAACGGTCGCGACCGGCCACAGGACGATGCCGAGTCCGCCGAATAGCATCGACACCAGAAATGCTGCCAGACGGCCGGCAATCGCCGCGAGGATCAGGATCACCCACCAGGGCGCCGGATAATCCTGCGCCCGCCGGCGATCGACCCCGACCAGTTTCAGCGCCCGGTCGAACGGGCGATAAAATTTCCGCGATATTCCGGCGGACTCGGGTTTCCGCTCCATTTCGGAAGCCATTGGTCTGGTCGTGATTCGTTCGATCCGCACGGCGATCCGGCGCTGATGCCGGTCGGCCCCGATCACGTTCACGGCGAGCAGGATCAGGCCGGTCGTCATCGCAAGGCTCAATCCGAGCAGGGCCGGCAGGCCGATCATGCCATGCTCGCCTGTTCGAGAGCGGCCGACCAGGATCTCTGCAGGCCGAAATAGGTCAGGCGCTCGTTGAAGCTCGGGCGCGTCCGGGAGACGAGATAGCGTCCGACCAGCCGCCCGGTCGCGTCCTCGCCCTGCATCTCGTATTTGAAAATGTCGTTGAGCAGAGGAGTCTCGCCCTCGATGCCGGCAATCTCGGTTAACTGGACGACCCGCCGTCCGCCATCGCGCTGGCGCTCGACCTGGACGATCAGGTTGACCGCGGAAACGACCTGGGTGCGGATCGCCCGCAGCGACAGACCCATGCTCGCCATCTGGACCATGTTCTCGATCCTTGCCAACGCATCGCGCGTATTGTTGGCATGGATCGTCGACATCGAGCCGTCATGCCCGGTGTTCATCGCCTGCAGCATGTCGAACGCTTCAGGGCCGCGCACCTCGCCGATGATGATCCGGTCCGGCCGCATCCGCAGCGCATTGCGCAGAAGATCGCGCTGGCTGATCTCTCCCTTGCCCTCGAGATTGAGCGGCCTTGTTTCCAGCCGCACCACATGGGGCTGCTGCAACTGCAACTCGGCGGCATCCTCCACCGTGACCACCCGCTCCGCCGGATCGATGAAACTGCTCATCGCGTTCATCAGGGTGGTCTTGCCGGAACCGGTTCCACCGGAGATCACAACGTTGAGCCTGCACCGCGCGGCGATTTCGAGAACTCGCGCGATCGGCGGTGTGAGCGAGCCGTATTCGATCAGTCTGGAAAAGCTGATCGGCTTTTTTGCAAATTTTCGGATCGACAGGCATGGGCCATCGAGCGCGAGCGGCGGCAGGACGATGTTGACGCGCGAACCGTCCTTCAGCCGTGCATCGACCATCGGGCTCGATTCGTCGACCCGCCGTCCGACAGAGGCGGCGATCCGCTGGCAGATATTGGCGAGATGCGCGGAATCGCGGAACCGCACCTGAAGCTGGCCGAGCTTGCCGCCGCGCTCGGCAAACACATTGTCCGGTCCGTTGACCATGATGTCGGTAATGGCGTCGTCTTCCAGCAGCGGCTCCAACGGGCCGAGCCCGAGCATGTCGTCCACCAGTTCCGCGGCGATCTGGCGCTGTTCGCGGCCGTTGAGCTGAATCCGGTGCTCGGTCGCGAGATCGGCGAGCAGGCTTTCCACCGTGTCGAACAATCGCGCCTGCGGCAGTGCGGCAATCGCGGTCGCGTCGATTTTCGCGAGGCAGAGCGTACGGATCAGATCGACATCGTCCCGCCGGAGACCGGCCCGGACGCCCTCCGCGCCGGTCGCTCCGTCACCGGACGACGGCGCGGCGGTACGACGACCGAACACCGGCGTCGCCCCCATCACACACCCCCGGCCGTGGCTGGCCCGGCGTTCGCCGCCCGGGCAAGCCTGACCATGGCATCGTGAAATTTTCCCTTCCGCACCGCCATGACCTCGCCGAGATCGGCGGCGCGCAGGGCTGCTCCGGCGACATCGGGCACCGTTACCCCGATCTCCATGCCCAGCAGGGTCTCGATCCGTCCGGGCATCATCTGGCGCCGGCGCCGATACCGGTTGACGGCAACGATCGGCCTTGTCGTCCGCCCGGTTCCCGCCGATCGCTCGATCCAGCGCCGCGCCCGCACGATGCCCTCCTGCGTCGCATCGGTGACCAGAACGATATCCTGCGCGAGGCCGAGGATCTCGGTCGCGAAACCGAAAGGGCGCGCCGGAATGTCGGCAATCACGAAATTGTAGCGCTGGCACAGTGCCGCCGACAGCGCCCGCCCGCCGCCGGGACGGTAGAGGAATTTCTCGGTGAGCGGTTCCTCGGCGGCCAGCACGTGCAGGCGCTCCGCTGCCGGATGAACGGCCCGCTCGATCAGCAGCGGATCGATCCGGTCCGGCGTTTCAAGTGCGGTTCTGAGTCCGGTGCTCGGCGGCACGTTCAATGCCAGCGCCCCGCATCCGTGATTCAGATCGGTATCGAGCAGGATGGTGTGGCGGCGCGTCTCCGCACCGATCAGCCAGGCGAGATTGGCGGCCAGGGTCGTCACCCCGACGCCGCCGCGAACGCCGCAGAAGGCGATCATCGCGCCGCCCCGCGCGGGCCCTGCCTCCGGGATTTCCCCGATCGCCCAGGGCAGGAATTCCCGCGCCACCGAACCGGGATCGAGCGGTTTCGGCAGATACTCCCTGACGCCCAGATTCCGGATGAGCGCGCGATAGAAACTGACGCTCCGGCTATCGCCGGTCACCAGCACCCTGGTTCCCGGATCGACCACGCTTTCGAGTTGCAGGATCGCGGTGAGCGGCTGATCCTCGCCCGACACATCGACCAGGATGGTCGCCGGGGTTTCGATCCGCCGCAGATGCTCGACCGCGCCCTGAAACGAGACCTGATGCAGGTCGAACCCCATTGGCAATGCCGGCCCGAACACCGCCTTCAGAACCCGCGCGGTATCGGCGTCGGCGACGAAAGCGGCGAAGCCCTGCCGGGCGGGCCGCGCATCGGCGAAATCATTCATGCAGGCCGCTCATTGCGGAGTAAACATGGTTTGCCGCGCCGGTCCCTGAAACACGGTGATCCGGTCGGCCGCCATCGGGTCGCCGAGCGCGGCGAGCACCGGCGACACCTGCCCGCCATAGACCGGCGGCGGCGCGGGACGAGGCGGATGCACGGCACTCGCGGACCGGACGATCAGCGACAGCTTGCCGAGACGGGCCGCCACCGCGACCCGCTCGGCCTGATCCGGCGTCACTTCCAGAGTAACGGTGCGGGCAAGTTTGTGCACGCGGGTCTTTGCGCCACCGCCCTGAACCAGCCTCTGGTCGATCGCGATGACCCTGACATCGGACAGGACGGTTTCGGCGGCGACACTTCTCGACGGCGGCAGATTCGGTGCGCTGATCTGCTGGGTCAACAGAAGATCGACCCGATCGCCCGGCCAGATCAGCCCCGCCGTTCCGGTCACCGCATCGACCCCGACCGAAACCGCGCGCATTCCCGGCTGCAACACGGCGGCGAGAAATCCATGATCGCCCGGGCGGATCACATCGCCGGACATGATCGGCGCACCGGTACCAAGCGGATGGCGCACCATGGCGCCGGTATAGGCGGACCGGTCGGCCGGTGTATCGGGCACGGCGCCGGCCGGCACCCCGGTTCCCGGCTCGGCAAATCCCGTGAAATCCCCCGGCTGGATCAGGCTGCCCGCACGCAGCGGGTGCGCCGCCGCGAGAAGCAGGATTTTATGCTGCGCCGCCACGTGCGGCCTGGCCGGATGCAAATCCAGCCAGGCCACCGTGCCGAACCCCGCGAGGCCCAGCGCCAGCAGACAGAACAGGGAAATCCGCAGAACCATGGACGTTCACCCCGCCACCGGCTGCCGGTATCCTTTCCTGCCCGTGCGCGATCAGAGGCTCTTGCTCAGGCTGGTGAACATCGTGTTGAGCTGGCCGCCGAGCGTGCCCAGCACCCCGACGATCACGGCGGCGATCAACGCCGCGATCATGCCGTATTCCAGCGCGGTCACGCCGCGCTTGTCGTCGACGAGGGAGATCCCGCGCAGAGCGAGCCAGGCTTTCGTATAGGTAAGCATAATCGATTCTCCTGCACGCCGCGACGCGATGGCCTGACGCGCGGCGACGATGAATGGCGTGACTCCGGGGTTTTCCCGGCGGCAGCCCCGTGCCTCGGTCGAACGAAGCGCGGGGCCGGGTTTTCGTCTCGCATATCAGCAGAAGAATCTTGCCAAATGGTTAACCCGAAACGGTCAATCTTTGCCCGGACAGCGCGGCGAGAGTCGCCGCATCCGGCCGCGCCCCGATCCGAGCGATCGCGGCGGATGCCGCCCGGCTCGCCAGCGCGGCGCAGGCTTGCAGGCTCTCGCCCCGGGTGAGCGCGGTCATGAACCCCGCCGCATAGGCGTCGCCGGCCCCGGTGGTGTCGACCACGTCGGTCGGCACCGCTCCGGCACGATGGCGCTCCTCGCCCGCGACGATCACGCTGCCCTCCTCGCTCCGGGTCAGCGCCGCGAGCGGCACCGCATCCGCCGCCGCGTCCGCCGCGCTCTCGAAATCGTCCCGCTCGAACAGGGCGCGGATTTCCGCCTCGTTGGCGAACAGGATGTCGACCCCTTCGGCGATCAGGCCGAGAAACCCGGCCCGGTGACGATCGACACAGAACGCATCCGACAGCGACAGGGCGACCCGCCGTCCCGCCGCGCGGGCGATGCGCGCGGCCTCGTGAAACGCCTCCTGCGCCGCCGGCGGGTCGAACAGGTAGCCTTCGAGATAGAGGATCGCCGAGTCGCGGATCGCCCCGGCATCGACATCGCCCGGCCCGAACGCGCCGCCGGCGCCAAGATAGGTGTTCATCGTCCGCTGGCCGTCCGGCGTCACCAGGATCAGGCAGCGCGCTGTGGGGTCGCCGCCGGCGAGCGGCGCGGTCGGGTAATGCACGCCCATCGCCTTCATGTCGTGCGCGAACACCGCACCGAGCTGATCCTCCGCCACCTTGCCGAGAAAGGCGACGCGCGCGCCGAGCCCGGCGGCCACCGCGCAACTGTTGGCGACCGAGCCGCCGGAAGCCTCCTGCCCGGCCGGCATCGCCGCGTAGAGGCGCTCGGCGGCGGCGGCGTCGATCAGCGCCATCGCTCCCTTGTGCATGGTGTGCCGGTCGAGAAATGCGTCGTCGGTCTGGGCCAGAACGTCGACGATCGCATTGCCGATGCCGATCAGGTCGAACCGCGGTGCGGTCATCGCTGTCTCCTTGGTGGGTGGTTTTACCCCGTCCGCCTAACATCCCGCCGGGGACGCGCCAAATGCCGCGCCTTCCTGTCCGGCGGATTGCCGGGTGGATAATTGATCGGTTTGCGGAACCTTGGGGAAAACTCGGGTTTTTTGCCCGCACGGCGATTGTCCGCCGCGCTTCCCGCGTGCTAGCTGCCAGAAGCGCGTTGCAAGGCGCGATGCGAGTGGAGGTGCCGTGATCAAGTTTCTGAAACGCGACGACCAGCAGTCCGAACCGGACCGGAGCCGGAATTCGCTGGAAACCGGCCCCCAATCGTCCCAGTCGGCCCCCCAGCCAGCTCATGACGATGGCCTCTCCATGCCACCATTCCGCCCCGCCGCACTCCCGTCTGGCTCCCGCCCCGCCGATCTTTCGCCGACCGAAAAGGAATCGCCCATGGCCCGTTCCCCGTTCGCCCCGACCCAGCCGCAAACCACCCCGGCCACGCCGGCGTCGGGCTCACCGCTGCCCGCCGCCTCGTTCCGCCCAGCCGCCGCCCGCTCGGCCGATGCCGCCGAGCGCCGTACCCTCGTGGTCGGCCGGGGCATCAGCGTGCAGGGTGTGGTTCAGGATGCCGAGCGGCTGGTGGTCGAGGGCACGGTCGAGGCCACGATGATCAACGCCACCGAGCTCGCGATCACCCAGGGCGGCGTGTTCAAGGGCGAGGTCGAGGTCGAGGAGGCGGAAATCGCCGGCACGATCGACGGCACGCTGACCGCCCGCCATGCGCTGATCGTGCGCGGCACCGGCCGGGTGCTCGGCACCGCCCGCTGCAAACGGCTCCAGGTCGAGGATGGCGGCCAGATCACCGGCCGGATCGAGATGATCGCCGACAACGGGATCGGCAATACCCCCAAGGCCGACTGACCGCCGAAGCCGGGAGGCAGCAACGCGCGCGAACCGGGTCCGGGCTCCGATCGCCCTCACCTCGCTGGTCCTCGCTCCGCTGGTTCTGGCGGGGTGCGCGATACCCCGCGCACAGCAAGCCGCCGCCAGTGCCGGCACTGCCATCCCGGCCACTCTGGTCGGGGTGACGCCGTCCGGTCTCCAGGCCGAACTCGGCCAGCCCTTTCTGCGGCGAATCGACGGCCCCGCCCAGATCTGGCTCTATAATTCGCAGGTCTGCCGGCTCGATGTGATCTTCTATCCCGGCAGCGCCGGCCAGCCTCAGGTCGCGCTCGCCCGGCCGATGCCGCGCGGTGTCTCGCAGGCCTCCTGCCTCGCCAGTCTGGAACAGAACCGCGCCTCCTGATAGAGCGGCGGTCCAACGAAGGACGGAGGACACATGAGCGGGTTGCGGGTCGCGGTCCAGATGGACCCGATGGACAGTGTCGATATCGATGCCGATTCCAGCTTCGCGCTCATGCTGGAAGCCCAGAGTCGCGGTCACCGCCTCTGGCACTACCTCCCGCGCGACATGTGGCTGGAAGCCGGGGTTCTGCGCGCCCGGGTCCGCCCGGTCTCGGTCCGGCGCGAGAGGGGCGATTTTTACACCTTCGGCGAACCCGAAACGATCGACCTCTCGACCATGGACGTGATCCTGATGCGCCAGGATCCGCCGTTCGACATGGGTTACATCACAGCGACCCATCTGCTCGAACACATCCACCCGAAAACCCTGGTGGTGAACGACCCGGCCTCGGTGCGCAACGCGCCGGAAAAACTTCTGGTGATGGAGTTCCCCGACCTGATGCCGCCCACCCTGATCGCGTGGGACCGGCAGGCGATCCGCGACTTCCGCGCCCGCCACCGGGACATCATCGTCAAGCCGCTCTACGGCAATGGCGGAATCGGCGTGTTCCGCCTCCGCCCGGACGACGAGAATCTCGGCTCGCTGCTCGACATGCACTTCGCCGCCTCGCGCGAGCCGCTGATGGTGCAGCGTTACGAGCCCGCCGTGCGCGCGGGCGACAAGCGGATCATCCTGATCGACGGCGAGGCGCTGGGCGCGATCAACCGCGTGCCGGTCGAGGGCGACGCCCGCTCGAACATGCACGCAGGCGGCGCAGCACGGCCGACCGAAATGACCGCGCGCGACCGCGAGATCTGCGCGCGCATCGGCCCGACCCTGAAGGAACGCGGCCTTCTGTTCACCGGCATCGACGTGATCGGCGATTACCTCACCGAAATCAACGTCACCTCGCCCACCGGCATCCAGCAGGTGGCGCGCTTCACCGGAATCCACCTGGAAAAGACCATGTGGGACCGGATCGAGGCGAAGCGCCGGGGGCAGTAAACTTGCCCCAGGCCGGAATGCGCGGAACGATCGACCGGGTGAGGCAGATCGATCCGATCGGAGAGATCCGACACTTCTACTGGATGTGGATGCACGCATCGGAGGCGGAACGCGATACCGCACTGACCATGATCGAGCGCACCCGCAAACCCGGCCATCGCGTGACTTCGGCCGGCGACAAGTTGTTCGATGCCGCGAGTTTCATCATCGCGCTGCGCGAACGCAAGGTCACCCCGCATCTCGCCAGAGCACAGGCCGCCTTCACCTTCCGAATGATCGCCTACAATCTCGTCCGATTGCCCAAAATCATCGGGATTGCCGCATGACCGGGCCGACAACACGCCAACCGCCGCCAAACGGCGCCGCATTCGGCCCCGGAAGCCCCGCAATCCAGACCCGTCGACACCGCCCCGCAGTCAATCCAACCATCAAAACCAGTTTTCCAACAGCTTGTTAAAGAAAATACGGCGCAGAACGAGCGCCGGAAATTATTTTGAAATCGAACCTATACAATCTCGTTCGGCAGGGTGATGCGAAACAGGGTACCGGACACGCCGGTGGCGATCAGGTCGAGTTCGCCGCCATGGGCACGGATCAGGTCGCGCGCAATCGCGAGGCCGAGCCCGGTGCCGCCGCGCCGGGCCGAACCGGTGAACGGGCGGAACAGATTGGCACGCGCCTGTTCGGGCAGGCCGGGACCGTCATCCTCGATATCGAGCACCAGAAGCGCCGCCTCGCAATGCGCCCGGATGGCGAGGCGCCGCGCGCCCGCCTCGGCGGCGTTGCGCATCAGGTTGAACAGGGCACGATGGATCTGCGTGCGGTCGAGCCGGGGTGCCAGCCCGTCCGGGATGCCGTTCTCGACCGTGAGCCCGCTCGCCTGCGGGCGGAGCTGTTCGGCCAGTTCCTCGATGAGATCGGCGAGCGGGAAGGATGCGCGCAGCAAGGGTGGCGGTCCCTCGCGCGCGAAGGACAGCGTGTTGGTGACCAGTTCGGTCGCCCGTTCCACCGCATCGAGCAGGGTGGTCGCCGCCCGCCTTGTCGCCGGGTCGGCGCTGCCGGACAGCCGGTCCGCCACCAGAAGCGCCGATGACAGGATGTTGCGCAGGTCGTGGCTGATCTTGGCGACGGCGGTGCCGAGCGCCGCGAGCCGTGCGTTGCGCCAGAGAGCGGCGCGCAGTTCGGTCTGCATCGCCGCGAGTTCCCGCGCCGCAATGGCGATCTCGTCAGCATCGTCCCCGGCGGCGGGCGGCACGGCGAGAGGGGCGGCGTGCTCGGGGTCGGCGCGGAAAGTCGCGATGCTGTCGGTCAGGCGGCGCATCGGCTGGACCATGAGCCGGTCGAGCATCAGGTAGACGATCAGACCGGTCAGCAGCGCGACGGCGAGCGCCAGCGCCGCGATATGCGCGGTGTAAAGCCGGAGATGATCGGCGAGCGCCACGGTGCGGACCGCGATCTGCACGATCACGCCCTTCTGGAACGGGCTCGGCGCGGAGACCAGGATATCGGACGGCGCGAACCCAAGGATCGTCCCGACCGCACGCATCATTGAGCCGAACAGGGTTTCGTTCGCGAGATTCAGTGCGGCACCTGGCTGCATCGCCACTTTCGGCGGCAGGACCATGATGCTCTTGCCGCCCTCGATCAGCCGGATCGCCTCGGTGCCGGACAGGCGCAGCAATTCGTCGCGGGTGGACAGGTCGATCACGCCGTGCGGCGCGATCGAGACGGTGAGTGCCGCGAGATGCGCCTCGGTGATCCGGTCGGTCAGCCATTCGGTCCGCTCCCGGCCGAGGCTGGGCAGAAGGATCATCACCTCGACGATCAGGACGACGATGACGGTCAGCCAGAGCAGCCGGGCCGACAGCCCGTAGCGCAGCCATCGCGCGGTGAGGCGCGGGGCGATCAGATCGACTCCATGGCTCGCGCGGCAGCGCGGCCCGCCGCGAACAGCCGGTCGGTCAGGGCGCGGTCGGCGACGACGCGGGTTTCCGGCGCGAGCCCGGCCAGCGCGGAATCGGCGGAGACATCGATGAAATCGAGAGACGGCGGCAGGCGGGCGCATTCCGCCCCGATCACCGCCTGGAACGCGATCTCCTGCATCCGGTTGAGGATGTCGGCGGGCTGGCCCGGCACGCCGGCGCGGGTTCGGCCCTGGGCGCGGACCAGCACCAGAAGATCGGGGTCGAGTGCCAGCAGGGGGGCAAGCGGCGGGTTGCCGGCGAAAGCGCCGTCCCAGTACGCGACACCGTCGATCGTCACAG
>DASVGZ010000025.1:0-6672 GCA_036379275.1 Acidiphilium sp.
CCGGGCATATGACCAAGGATCTCGCCCTCCTGATCGGCAAGGAACAGCCCTGGATGACCACCCAGGACTTCCTCGCCAAGCTCGACGAGAACCTGAAAGCGGCGATGAACCGCCGTCAGGCCGCATAACGGCCATACCGGAGCACCCAAGGCAAACGGGATGGCGGCTGCCTATCTACCCGCGATGAGCACCATTCCGTTTTCCGTTCTCGACCTCGCGCCGGTTCCCGAAGGGGCGACGCCGGCCGATGCGCTGCGCAATACCACCGATCTCGCGCGCCATGCCGATCGGCTCGGCTTTCAGCGCTACTGGCTGGCCGAGCATCACAACATGCCCGGCATCGCGAGTGCCGCGACGGCGGTGGTGATCGGCCATGTCGCCGGCGCGACCAGCCGGATCAGGATCGGCGCGGGCGGCATCATGCTGCCCAACCACGCGCCGCTGATTGTCGCCGAGCAGTTCGGCACCCTTGCATCGCTTTATCCGGGGCGAATCGATCTCGGTCTCGGCCGCGCACCGGGCACCGACCAGCGCACCGCCCGTGCGCTGCGCCGCGACCGGATGGGCAGCGAGGACCGGTTCGCCGAGGATGTGCTCGAACTGCAAGCCTATTTCCAGCCCGCGCCGCCGGATCAGCCGATCCGCGCGGTTCCGGGTTCGGGGCTCGACGTGCCGCTCTGGCTGCTCGGCTCCAGCACCTATGGCGCGCAACTCGCCGCCGAACTCGGCCTGCCCTACGCCTTTGCGTCCCATTTCGCGCCGGACATGCTGCGTCATGCCCTGCAAATCTACCGCACCCGGTTCCAGCCCTCGGCGCAGTGCGAACGGCCTTACGTGATGCTCGGGATCAATGTGTTCGCGGCGGAGACCGATGCGCACGCCGGGCATTTGTTCACCTCGCTTCAGCAGGCTTTCGTCAATCTCCGGCGCGGCCGGCCCGGCAAGCTGCCGGCGCCGCGCGCGATGGCGGATTTCTGGTCGCCGCAGGAAAGGGCCATGGCCGAGCACTCGCTGATACATGCTGTGGTCGGCTCGCCGTCAACGATCCGCACCGGGCTCGCGGCCTTCATCGAAGAATATCGGCCGGACGAACTGATGATCACCGCGCAGATTTACGATCATGCGGCGCGGGTGCGCAGCTACGAAATCGTCGCCGGGGCGCGCGAAACCCTGTGACTCAGCTTCGCCCGTAGGTATCTTCGAGCCGCACGATGTCATCCTCGCCGAGATAGGCGCCGGACTGCACCTCGATCAGGGTGAGCGGGATCTTGCCCGGATTGTCGAGCCGATGGACGCAGCCGAGCGGCAGGTAGATGCTCTCGTTCTCGCGCACGAGACGGGTTTCGGCATCGCGCGTGACCAGCGCCGAGCCGGCGACCACCACCCAGTGCTCGGCGCGGTGGAAATGCTTTTGCAGGCTGAGCTTCGCACCCGGCAGAACCACGATCCGCTTGACCTGAAACCGGTCGCCCTGGATCAGGCTCTCGTAGAATCCCCATGGGCGGTAGACGCGGTTATGCGCCTCGGCCTCGGGGTGCCTGTCGCGCTTCAGCCGGTCGACCACCGCCTTCACATTCTGCGCTTTGTCCCGGTGGGTGACCAGAACGGCGTCCGGCGTGGTGACCACCACCACGTCCTCCAGTCCGAGAACGGCGGTCACCGCGCCGTCGCTGCGCACGTAGCAGCGTGCCGATTCCTCGATCACCGCCGCGCCCAGCGCGGCATTGCCGGCCTTGTCCTTGTCCGCGATCTCCCAGATCGCCGACCACGAGCCGACATCCGACCAGCCGATCGACGCCGGCACCACGGCGGCGCGGTCGGTCTTTTCGGCGATGGCGTAGTCGATGCTGATATTCGGCGCCGATCTGAATTCATCGCCGCCGAGCCGGATGAAATCGAGGTCGGGGAGGCGTGCGTCGAACGCGGCGCGCGCGGCGCGGGCGACATCCGGTGCGAGTCGCTCCATTTCGGCGAGCAGGGTGCGAGCCGTCGTGACGAACATGCCGGAATTCCAGAAATGCCGCCCGTCGGCGATCAGGGCGGCAGCGGTCTCCGCCGTGGGCTTCTCTATGAACCGGGCGATCCGGCAGACGCCCTCGTGCCCGTTCAGTGCTGGTCCCTGTTCGATATAGCCATAGCCGGTCTCGGCCGCGCCGGGCTGCATCCCGAAGGTGACGATGAAACCGTCCCGAGCAGCGGGTGCGGCCTTGTCGAGCGCATCGAGCAGTGCGGACGGGTCTGCGATCGAGGCGTCGGCTGCCATGATCCAGAGCACGGCATCCGGGTCGGTTTCGGCAACCAGAAGGGCGGCCGCGGCGATGGCTGGCGCGCTGTTGCGACCTTCCGGCTCAAGCAGGATCCGCGCCCCCGCGATTTCGGCCTCGCGCAACTGCTCGGCGACGATGAACCGGTGCCCCTCGTTGGCGACCACGACTGGCGGCGCGAAGCCGTTGCCGGCGGCCCGCAAGGCAGTCTCCTGCAACATGGTGCGCCCGGAAACCAGCGGCCAGAACTGCTTCGGATAGGCCTTGCGCGAGACCGGCCAGAGCCGCGTGCCGGTGCCCCCCGAAAGAATGACCGGAATGATCGTCTTGTCGTCCATCCTGATCCCGTCCGCCATGAGATTCCCCGTTCAAGCCGCTGCTTCATTGCCAGCCGATGGGCTATGCGTCCAGCATGGCAGGAGAAAGGCAGGACATGACCGATTCGCCCGACAAAATCCGGCTCGAGGATCTCACCAGCGCCGAGTTGCGCGCACTGCTGCTGCGAAAACCGATCGTGCTTCTGCCGCTCGGCAGCCAGGAGGATCAGGGCGCGCACGCGCCGATGGGCGATTTCCGGCTGGCCGGGATCATCGCGGCAAAAATCGCTCGCGTCGCGAGCGATTCCGGCACGGTCACGCTCGCCGCACCCACCCTGCCGTTCGGCGCGGCCGACCATTTCGGTGCGGTTCCGGGCGGAATCGCACTGGCTCCGGCGACATTCCGTGCCGTGTTGCGCGATGTTCTGGCCGATCTCGCCCGCAACGGGCTCGACCGGGTGGTGATCCTCAACGGCCATGGCGGCAACGCGCCCGTCATCCATGAGGTCACGCTCGAAATCCGCCGCGCCACCGGGCGGGTAATTCCGTCGGCCTATCTCTGGAAGATCGCACGCCGGCTGATGGAACGCAGGATCGGGCCGCAGCCGGCGCGGTTCGGCCATGGCGGCGAGCCGCTTGCCTCGATCGGACTTGCCCTGCGCCCGGAGGCTGTCAGACCTGATCTCGCGGTGGCGCCTGCCGGGGCAGGGCGGGTGATCGGTCTCGAAGTCGCCGGCTTCGGTGCGCTCGGCTTCGAAGGCATCGAGATCGACGCGCCGGTCGAGTATCCGGAAATCGCTCCAAATTCCGCTACCGCCGATGCCGGTCCGGCCGATGCGGCCTTGGGTGAGGCGGTGGTGAGCGATCTGGTCGCGATCGTCGCGCGGTTCTGCGTGCATATCGCGACACTCGGGTAACCGGGAGGTTGTCCCGTTATGGCGAGCCGGCCGTCAGCGCCCGGTAGCGCGCGATATTGGCGAGTTGTTCCTTGAACGTCTGGGCGAAGACGTGGCCGCCCTTGCCAGTCGCGACGAAATAGAGCGCATCGGTCGCATCGGGGTGCAGCACCGCCTCGATCGCGGCGATCCCTGGCGCCGAGATTGGCCCCGGTGGCAGCCCGGCATGAAGATAGGTGTTGTAGGGGCTCGGCGTTGCCAGATCCGCCGCATTCACCCGATGGGTAAGGGCGTTCGACCGGCCGCCGGTCACCGCGAAGATCACCGTGGGATCGGCTTGCAGCTTCATGCCCTTGCGTAACCGGTTTTCATACACGCCGGCGATTTCTGGAAGTTCGGCGGCAACCGGGGTTTCGAGCTGGACGATCGAGGCGAGAATGAGCGCCTGTTCCGGTGTCTGTAGCGGCAGGTCGGAAGCGCGTCCTGCCCACGCCTTTGCCAGCGCGCTCTTCATCGCCTCCTGCATCCGCGCCAGAATCGCGCCGCGTTTCGTGCCGTAGGTGTAGTCGTAGGTCTGTGGCAGCGCGCTGCCTTCCGGCGGCGGGGCGACGTGCCCGGTCGCCTCCGGTAGGGCGTTGATGATCGCGGCGATCTGGTAGACGGTCACGCCTTCCGGCACCGTCACCTTGTGCTGAACGGGCTTGCCGAAGCGCAGCGTGTGCAGAACCGAGCGCAGGCTGCCATGGGCGACGAACCGGTATTCGCCCGATCGTACCGGCCCCTGGCTTCTGGTCAGCCAGGCGGCGATTTCGAATACCAGCGGATGACGGATCACCCCGTCCTGGTCGAGCCGATGCGCGACCGCGGCAAGTCCGCCGGGCGGGATATAGATGTTTCTGGTGACGGCGAGCACGCCTGGCCCATCATAGCTCTGCCGCACAGCCATCCTGCCGATACCCAGAACGGCTACCAAGGTCCAGAGCAGG
Source organism: Acidiphilium sp. (assembly GCA_036379275.1). Classification (GTDB taxonomy): domain Bacteria; phylum Pseudomonadota; class Alphaproteobacteria; order Acetobacterales; family Acetobacteraceae; genus Acidiphilium. The sequence goes on from DASVGZ010000025.1 coordinate 4,464, forward strand.
AGAATGAGGCGGCCGGATATCCGCACGCGCCGCGCCTTCGGCGGTCAGTCCGGCTTGCGGAACAGGATCGAGGCGTTGGTGCCACCGAAGCCGAAGCTGTTGGACAGGGCAACGTCGATCTTGCGCTGCTGGGCGGTGCGGGCCACCCGGTCGATCACGCTCGGGCGGCTCGGCTCGTCGAGGTTGAGCGTCGGCGGAGCCACCCCGTCGCGAATCGCGAGGATCGAGAACACCGCCTCCACCGCGCCGGCCGCGCCGAGCAGATGGCCGATCGCCGATTTGGTCGAGGACATGGCAACCGTCCTGGCGGCATCGCCGAAGAGGTTTTCGACCGCTTCGAGTTCCAGATCATCGCCGAGCGGCGTCGATGTGCCGTGGGCGTTGATGTACTGGATGTCGGCAGGGGTGAGGCCGGCCGATTTCAGCGCCGCCTTCATCGCCCGGAACGCCCCCTCGTGATGGTCTGCCGGGGCGGTGATGTGGTTGGCGTCGCCCGACATGCCGTAGCCGATCACCTCGGCATAGATTTTCGCGCCGCGCCGTTTCGCGTGCTCCAGCTCCTCAAGGAACAGGACGCCGGAGCCTTCGCCCATGACAAAGCCGTCGCGGTCCTTGTCCCATGGGCGGGAAGCCGCTTGCGGGCGGTCGTTGAAGCCGGTCGACAGCGCGCGCGAGGCGCAGAACCCGGCGATTCCGAGCGAACACACCCCTGCTTCCGCGCCGCCGGCGAGCATGATGTCGGCATCGCCGAAGCCGATCAGCCGCGCGGCGTCGCCGATCGCGTGAACGCCGGTGGCGCAGGCGGTGACCGCGGAATGGTTCGGGCCCTTCAGCCCGTAGCGGATCGAGACATGGCCGGAGACCAGATTGATCAGCGCGGAAGGGATGAAGAACGGAGAGAGCCGCCGCGCCTTGCCCTCATGCACCATGACCGAGGCTTCGTAGATGGTCTGCAGCCCGCCGATACCCGAGCCGATCATCACGCCGGCCGAAGTGCGGTCATCCTCGGTCTCGGGGGTCCAGCCGGAATCTTCCATCTCCTGTGTGGCGGCGGCCACGCCGAGATGGATGAACCGGTCCATCTTTTTCTGGTCTTTGGCCGGCACCCATTCGGAGATATCGAAACCGCCATCCGCCCGCGTGCCCGCGGGCAACTGCCCGGAAACCTTGCAGGACAGATCGGTCAGGTCGAAGCCGGTCGTGGCGCCGATGCCGGAGTCGCTGGCGATCAGCCGCTTCCAGACATGCTCGACCCCGACCCCGAGCGGGCACGCGATTCCCATGCCCGTGACCACAACCCGACGCATTGTCATGATCCGCCCGCGCGCCCGATTATTCTGCTTTCTGCTTTTCGATGTAGTCGACCGCGTCCTTGACCGTGGTGATCTTTTCGGCGGCGTCTTCCGGGATTTCCACCCCGAAGGCCTCCTCGAACGCCATCACCAGTTCGACCGTATCGAGGCTGTCCGCGCCCAGATCGTCGATGAAGGAAGCTTCGGGCGTCACTTTTGCTTCGTCGACGCCGAGATGTTCGACGACGATCTTCTTCACCTTGTCAGCGACTTCGCTCATTCTCTGCAACTCCTGCAACACAATTGGGCAATATAGACCGGGCGGCCACCATCCGGGCCAGGACGGATAATCCGCCTCGGGCGATGCGCGACGCCGTCGCGCACCGGCCGATGCGGAATTTGGCGGCGCTTAGCATGGTTCGCCCGGCCGCGCCAACCGCCTGCCGGGCAAATCCTCACAGCATCGCCATGCCGCCGTTCACGTGAAGCACCGCGCCGGTGACCCAGCCGGCCTCGTCCGAGGCGAGATAGGCGACGGCAGCGGCGATATCCTCCGGGCGGCCGAGCCGGCCGAGTGGAATTTTCTGGGCCAGCGCCTTGCGCTGTTCTTCAGGCAGGGCGTCGGTCATCGCGGTTTCGACGAAGCCGGGCGCGACCAGGTTGATCGTGATTCCGCGCGAGGCGACTTCCTGCGCCAGCGCCTTGGTCAGGCCGGTCAGCCCGGCCTTGGCCGCGGCATAATTGGCCTGGCCCGGATTGCCGGTGGCGCCGACCACGCTGCCGATATTGACGATTCGTCCGGCCCGGCGGCGCAGCATGAATTTGAGTGCCGCTCGCGACAGGCGGAACGGCGCCGCGAGATCGACATCGAGCACGGTCTGCCAGTCGGCATCGCTCATCCGGAGGGCGAGTCCGTC